>JBEQLH010000271.1:0-2586 GCA_040326075.1 Anaerolineales bacterium | reverse complement strand
TCGCGCCATCTCAGAGACAATATCGAATGAGGAGATAACTCCCAAGGGCAAAGAGTCCTCGTGGGATGGGTCAACCACTAGAATGCGGTGATGATGGTTCTCGATCATCATCTGAGCAGCCTCTTGAAGTGATGCACTCATACTAATATTGAGGGGTGGATGCATTACTTCCGTCACTAATAATGAATCCGGGATATGATCGAGGTCACAACATGAGAGAAGATCTAGACCACTGAAAATCCCTAAAGGTTTTCCATGAGCGTCAGCAACAACTACAGACCGCCAACCCGTGTCTGTCATTGCTCTGGTAGCAGCTGTAACAGGGGTTTTATCCCGGCAGACTAGATAGGCATCTGACATGACATCGCTCACTTTATCTCGCTTTACCTGCCCTTTTGAAGCCAGCTCGGAGATAAAATCGGAGACCGAGATTACACCAACCGGTTTTTGATCATCAACAACAAGTAAACGCCTGATAATACCCTCCTGCATACGCATGGCAGCTTCATTTGCCGGTGTTGCGGCCTGGATTGTTTCTACTGGAGATGACATGAGCTCACCAGCCGTCATCGAGCGCATGATTGAAAGGCTCTCAGGATCACCAGAGAGCCACTCTCCCGCCAAAACGTCATAATCTGTGATCACCCCCATGGGGAATTCATCATTTTTGGAGACGAACAAACTATGCACATGATGCTGTGCCAGCAGTCTCGCCACTTGCCCTAATGATATCTCAGGACGACAGCGGGTAATCCCGTTATGCATTAGGTCGCGTACCAACGTGGTCACAATCACACCTCCTCAAGGAGTATTCAATCTTAGAATTTTCATGGCAATATGAATGCCCAGTATTTTGGATCTGAACATTGGGGTTGGCATTAGTTGACCTCGTCAACTTCCTTATACCACTTGACCCGATCGCCAACCCTTGCTCTGAGCCTCCATCCAGTGGATTTTGGCTCTGTTTCGATGCGATCCTGGGCAAGATCAACCTGAGCAACCACATGAGCCTGATCCGTATCCTTTAACTGGGAGTAACTAACTGCCATTTGTTTAACTTTATTTAAATTCATTGTCGTTGTACGCCAGAGCCCCCAGTCCTTTGCTAATAGTTGAGCAATTCGATCGATGTTTATAACCTCAACATCGTTATCACCAAAAGGATGCTCAAGAAGCAGCATAATCGTATCAATGATATCTTTTTCATTAATTTGGAAGATTTGCATTTTTTCCAGGAGTAATTCAGATAATGGGATGGTCGGATCGTCCACTTCCAAGCGGTTTTTCCAGCTGATGACATGCGAGAAATCAAGTTTGTCGTAGAACACATCTACATGCAAGGTACTGTCCTGGAGATTAAATATCGAACGATCTCCCTCACTCATAATAATTACTTCCCTGATTTCAGCATATCCCAGTGATTTCATCAATTCCTGAACTTCTCTGGTTTGATTCCTGTAACCGCCGAAATCGATATCGGTATATGCACGACCCATAGCCGCCTGGAGATATCCGTATTTTGGGCAGTGCATCTGGAAGGCAAGCGATCCAATTACGCGTAAGGTAACTCCAGCTTCCTCGCTGGCCTCAAGAATTCTTTTCAGCTCAAATTCAAATTTATCCCGTTCCGTCTGGTCCTGTTCACCCATTCCTATAGAGCTGTTGGACATCGAAATCTCCTCAAAGAATAAATTACATGCTTCCTTTTCATTCCCAATAATCTAAGACCACTTATAAATATCCCTGATATTGACCCTACTTCCTTAATTATAAATTAGATTACTAGTGCGTTAATTGTTAATATCACCTCTAAGTCACCTTATTTTTGTTGCAATGGATCAGTAAGTGCAGAGATCAAATTCTGACCATCCAATTCAAACCATTGGATGAAATTCAGGGAATGTTGCAGATACATCAAATACTCGTCCGGATCTACATCTTTTGAAGAATAATCGTCAATAGTCCAATTTAAAACATATAAATTTGCAGCGCTAACCAGCCAAGGTAATTGGACAAGCTCCACATCATTCATTGGTTTCAGAATCGCTCGGTCTTGAAAAGTTTCCTGATAAGTATTCAAGAAGGTTCGGAATTCAGCCAATCTGAGGGCGCCATCTAGTTCGCCACGCCAGCTGGTAAAGAAATACCATCCAGCCAAAGCGACATCGAAACATCGTAAATCAATTTTTGACCAGTCGAAATCAAAAAGCCCCACAATTTCTTCAGCGCTTATTTTTAAATTACCTGGATGAAAATCGCAATGGATCACGATGCTTGGCCAATCACTCTCATCCACTATCTTCAAAGCATCCAAAGTTGCCAAACAATTGCTCAAAATTTTGGGAAGATTATTGACAAGACAATCGTCAAATTCAGATGGTATTAACTTGGGTTCATAATTATTTAGGTTGCTGGAGATCTGAGGTAATAGGTCAATGATTTTTGGTTCAGTTCTATGCCCTTTGGGAATAATATCAGCAACTGCTTGATGAAACATTGCCAATATGGTCGCGGCGTTATCAACCTCTCTCGGACTGCAGTGGGGATCAACCCAGGTATATTTGTCATCCCCTTGAAGAAATTCAA
>JBEQLH010000270.1:0-4600 GCA_040326075.1 Anaerolineales bacterium | reverse complement strand
AACAGAAGAATTAGAGGAAGCAAGTGAAGAAGTCGAGGAACCTTCAACAGAAGAAGAAACAGAAGAAGAAGAGACTGAAGAGATAGAAGGTACAGACAGCGAAGACTAGTCTTTCGAACAACAGCGTGCCATATCCAGGCACGCTGTTTTAATTTAACTTATATTGGCCTGAATATTAGTAAATAGGGATTTCCCTGCACAGTTGGTGGTGCAGATCCCACCGGTTTGTCAAGACGCAGTCCGATTTTATGGGTGAATCTAGATTAACCTAAGAGTTTTATTAACTTGCCTTGAATCGAGAACCGAAATGCATGCGGGTTGGATAAACTCTGGTAAAATGCAATTGGACTAAATGTCTCGTAATCAAAATCCTCACTGACTAAGGTTAGATTTAGTGACGTTGGTGTTTGTGAGATCGTAGGAGGTACGCTTTGTCTAGTATGGAGCGTTTTACCCAAAGGGCGCGTAGAGTGCTTAGCTTAGCCCACCAAGAAGCTGAGCGAATGCGCCAGAATTATATTGGCACAGAACATCTTCTGCTTGGATTAATCCGCGAAGATGGTGGTGTTGCCGGTCGAGTATTGCGCGAATTGGGCTTAGAGGCCGACCGGGTTCAAGAAATTGTTGAGAGACTAACAGGTTCAGGTACTTCAAGTGGTGGCAAGATCGATCTGTCGCCAGGCACCCAACAGGTACTCGAATTTGCTGTAGATGAAGCACGCCGCTTGGGACACCATTATATCGGCACCGAGCACCTGCTTTTAGGTCTGGTTCGTTATGGTGAGGGAATTGCCAACGATGTGTTAAAGAAGTTGGGGGTCACGCCTGAACAAATTAGGAAGCAAACTCGTCGTGTGCTTCAAGAGAGCAGTACTTCCCGGCGCAGCTCCGGAGAACGAAAATCCTCTCAGCAGGAAAAAGGACAGCAGCAGAAAACGCCATTAGTTGATCAGCTAGCTGTTGATCTGACTACATTAGCTGAAGAGGGGAAGCTCGACCCGGTGATTGGGCGCATAATGGAGATCGAACGGGTGATCCAGATCCTGGCCCGCCGGACGAAAAACAATCCTGCCCTGATCGGTGAACCTGGTGTAGGTAAGACGGCTATCATCGAGGGGCTGGCTCAGAGGATTATTGAAGGAGATGTGCCCGCGCCTCTCCTGGATAAACGGGTATTACAGCTAGATGTTGGTTCTTTGGTGGCGGGGACAATGTACCGCGGCCAATTTGAAGAGCGGCTCAAACGGGTGATTGATGAGCTAAAATCAGCTGGCGCGATCCTCTTTATTGATGAAGTTCATATGTTGGTCGGTGCTGGTGCTGCCGGGTCATCGGTGGATGCGGCAAACATCCTCAAGCCGGCCCTTTCGCGCGGCGAACTGCAGGTGATCGGCGCAACGACCATGGATGAGTATCGCAAGCATATTGAAAGCGACGCCGCCCTGGAACGCCGCTTCCAACCCATTACAGTAGAAGAACCCAATGTCGATGAGACGATTGAGATATTGCGCGGTATCCGGATTGCCTATGAAGAGCACCACCGCCTGACGATTTCAGATGACGCCCTCGATGCTGCGGCTAAACTCTCGTCACGGTATGTCACTGATCGTTTTTTACCGGATAAGGCCATTGACCTGATCGATGAATCATCGTCGCGGGTGCGCATGTACAAGAGCCCAGCGGCTAAGACAGCCAAGCAACTGATCGGGCAGCTCAAAGAGATTCGCCAGAGCCATTCTCTGGCTTTGGAAGATGGTCGTTATGAAGATGCCCAGGAGATACTTGAGCGACAAGAAGCCCTTGAAAGCCAGTTAGAACGGTTGAACACTGCCTGGGATCGTAACAGCAGCCCAGTTGTGACTGCTGAAGATATCGCCGAAGTGGTTTCCATGTGGACAGGCGTTCCAGTGATGCAGATTGCTCAGGAAGAATCTGTCCGCCTGCTGAAAATGGAAGAAGAAATGCGAGACCATATTGTCGGTCAGGAAGAAGCCATAGAGGCGATATCCAAAGCTGTCCGCAGGGCACGCGCTGGTCTGAAAGATCCGCGCCGCCCGATAGGGTCCTTTATTTTCCTTGGCCCAACAGGTGTGGGCAAAACAGAGCTAACCAAAGCCCTGGCGCGTTTCCTCTTCGGCAGCGAAGATGCTTTGATCCAGCTGGATATGTCGGAATTCATGGAGCGTCACTCGGTCAGTCGCTTGGTTGGTGCCCCTCCAGGTTACGTTGGTTACGAGGAATCTGGTCAGCTCACCGAAGCCCTGCGTCGACGGCCTTACTCGATCGTTGTCTTCGATGAGATTGAAAAGGCGCATCCTGAGGCACATAATATGCTGTTGCAAATCATGGAAGAGGGACATCTTTCTGACGCGCGCGGCCGTTCCGTGGATTTCAGCAATGCATTAATCGTTATGACCTCCAATGTCGGCGCAGATTTGATCAAACGGCAAACTTCAATAGGCTTTGATATTACCCGCGATGAGGAACTTGAGGAACGCCAGGTTTACCAGGAGATGCGTAAGAAGCTGCTTGATTCGCTCAAGCGAGTATTTCGCCCAGAATTTATCAACCGGGTTGACTCGGTGATCGTCTTTCGCGCTTTGAGCATGGATAACATCAAAGAAATCGTCCAATTGGAGCTCGACAAAGTCAGTCTCCGGTTGGAAGAGCACGCCATCGTGATCAACACCACCCCGGCAGCCTTGGAGTTATTAGCAGAAATGGGCTATGACCCGGAGATGGGTGCGCGACCGCTGCGCCGGGTAATTCAACAGAATATCGAAGATACGCTTTCCGATGCCTTGTTGGCAGGAGAATTTGAAGATGGTGACACGATCGTCGTCGATGTTGTTGATGACAAGATCGAGCTTCATCGCAGCGAGGAGAACCCCATCGAGGAAGAAGCTTTGGCAGCTGGGTGAGATCGTATTTCAGCTTGATTTTAAGGAACACAGGCGTGGCTCTTGTGTTCCTTTTTTCTTATCGAACAGGAAGCCAATACAGGAATATTTATCAAGATCCCGATAATGAGCGCGATGGCTAAGTTATAATTCCCACATGCCGAAGATACGAACTCAATTTGTCTGCCAGCAATGCGGGCGCAGCTCTGCCCGCGATATGGGGCGTTGCCCACAGTGCGGTTCATGGAACAGTATGGTGGAAGAGGTGATCGCCTCTCCCCGGAAGAAAAGTAAGGCAGGTGTTCATGGTTTAGGTGGAGCCTCAACCCCACGCCGACTTTCAGAAATAGGGGAAGGTGCTGAAGATCGGATGCTGCTTCCCATTCAAGAGTTCGCTCGCGTTCTTGGAGGAGGTGTTGTGCCTGGCTCAATCGTCTTAATTGGCGGGGATCCAGGGATTGGTAAGAGCACTCTGCTGCTCCAAACCGCATTGGAAATGTCTCGCAAAGACCGGGTTTTATATGTTTCAGGAGAGGAATCGGAACGACAGATAAAAATGCGCGCCCTGCGTCTTCTGCAAGGGGAAGAAGGCCAGACTCCAACTCTTCCAGACGATCTGTTCTTGGTAACTGAAACGAATATGGATCTCATCATGGACCACGTTTCGGAGGTCCAACCGAATCTACTGGTTGTGGATTCCATTCAAACGACCACATTGCCTGAATTGGAGTCATCCGCAGGTTCTGTCTCTCAGGTACGCGAGAGCGCCTCTCGTTTGCGAGAATTAGCAAAAACCTCCGGTGTATCTGTATTCCTGATCGGACACGTGACCAAAGAAGGGACCATTGCCGGTCCGCGCGTATTGGAACACATTGTGGATACTGTGCTCTATCTTGAAGGAGATCGTTTCCAATCTTATCGCTTGCTGCGATCGGTAAAGAACCGCTTTGGTGCAACCTCAGAAGTTGGGGTCTTTGAGATGCGTGAACGCGGACTGATAGAGGTACATAACCCTTCTGAGGCTTTCTTAGCCGAGCGGATGGTCAACGCTCCCGGCTCAGCGATCGCGGTCACAATGGAGGGTACCCGTCCTTTGCTGGTGGAAATTCAGGGTTTAACCAGTTCGACATCCTTTGGAAATCCCCGGCGTACTCCAAATGGGGTTGACTTCAACCGGCTTTTATTAATTGTGGCCGTGCTAACCAGGCGGGTCGGTTTGCGTTTGGCAGAACAGGATGTCTTTGTCAATGTGGTGGGCGGGCTAAAGGTCAGTGAACCCGCAGCTGACCTGGCTATCGCGGCCACAATTGCCTCATCTACCCGCGATCTATCTGTCCGGGCTGATACTGTCATGATCGGAGAACTAGGCCTTTCAGGGGAGTTGCGCATGGTGGGACAGATGCCGGCTCGTTTACATGAAGCTGCAAAGTTAGGTTTCAAGACAGCGATTGTGCCTGCCCGATTGCGGCGCAGTGAACCTTGGCCCGAAGATATCCAAGTCATTGAGATTCGGTCTCTGCGCCAGGCCTTGGAACAAGCATTGCTCAATGAGTGAAGCCGGCTAGCGGAATGATGACTTGTTCAGAAACCTACTAAAACTTCGCAAATATTAATATAAAACCTACATAAATCTACATTGACGGGGACGTTAATGATCTGATAGATTCATTTGGAGGAAACGGCACTAAATGAGATCTCTC
>JBEQLH010000269.1:2292-4634 GCA_040326075.1 Anaerolineales bacterium | reverse complement strand
GTGGAAGTAAACCAGACAAGGGATGACCCTTACCATGTATCAAGTCAAATTATAGATACCTTGAGTTGGTGGACGACATTATTGCCGTAGCCCCCCTTGTTCCAGCGTGAATCCAGCGGCTGGACATTGCCTTCAGAATCATATGCCCGGGTTGTGATGGCATATCGTCCAGCAGATTTGGGACTCCAAAGGTGCTTCCAGCGATATGTCCCATATGGTGAGGTCGGAGGTTCGATTTTTGCCTCGATCCATTGTGTACCCTGATCGAAGCTTATTTCAACCTTAGTTATTGTCCCTTTACCAGTCCAGGCTACTCCAGAAACCTCGATAATATCTTTCTTGATCGCCAAGCCATCCGCCGGTTCAAGTATTAATGATCTCACCCGGATATTTGATACGGGTGTCTCGTCGGCGGAACCATCTTCACCAACATATACATACTCTTTAGTTTGAAAGAATCCCTCAAATGGTTCAGTCAAGACAGTGATTTCTCCCAGCCACTTAACTGAAGCCATGCCATACCAATTCGGTACAACCAGTCGTAATGGAAAGCCATGCTGGAGAGGTAAAGGCTCCCCATTCATTTGCCAGGCCAATATCGTGTCCTCATGTAATGCTACCTCCAGAGGTAGACTGCGGGCGTATTGTGCCGTCCCTCCAGGTCTAACCTTACCCTGGTCCATGCCTGTAAATCGAACTTCGATGGCATCTTTCGGATAACCAACCGATTCAAGAATATTGTGTAGGGACGTGCCCGTAAATCTTGCTTGACTGATGGCTCCTAAATTCCAAGGTGTACCCTTAATTGTGGGAGTCATACTGGCACGCCCATTTCCCGCGCATTCCATGACCACATGCAGATCTCTTTCTGGAAATTTTTTTAATTGTTCTATAGATAACTCGTTTTGATTTGCTGCTGAATCGTTGATTTTTAATGAGAATTGGTTGATATCCAGGGAGGGGACATCAAAATGGTTGCGAACGTAAAATAAATCTGCAGGTGTAACTTTACTGTGCAAGGCAGCAAATGGTGTTTCAGCATTGTATGGTTTGTCTGACACCGGTTTGAGCTTGAGAGATTTCCCTTTCATAGGGATCTTCCTCCAGAACAGTTAGATTCCAGTCTATCGTTTGGAAAAACAAATATATACGACAATTTTACCAATAAATACCGGATATAAAGTAAGACGATCCATTGATTGTCAATTGGCAGCATTCGAAGTGTCAAATAAATTCTTTTTCTGAATCGGGGGAATGCTTTGGTGCAATATGCCAATCCTGAACAATTAATTGAAAAGGCAAAGTGCTGGCAGAACACTGCCTGAGGGGAATATTTAGGGATTGAGTGATCGTGATATACTTTCCGCGTAGCCTTGCATATCCAAAAACAATAAAAACTTGAAGTCTTGGAGCATCACGAATGGTTAAAGATTATGAAATACGAGAAGCACTAGATAAAGCAGCGAACAGCATACATGGATATAATCGCAATCCAAGTACATGGTCAAGTTGGATAATCTATTTATTAGCGAATTTAGATAATAAATCCATGGATGTGGACCCTGCAAACCAGAGGCGATACGAAGAAATGTTATCCAACCTGCAGGATAGTATCTACAATCGGCGCCAGACAGGTGGGTGGTAAATTTTACTTTACCTGGTTCTATTCTTCATCTGGTAGATCTTGTCCTGGAACCTATCAATGAAATCTTGTCTCATTAATCTAAACAGCGCCTGGTCTTTCGAGGCATCGTTGTGCTGAATAAATCTTCCTTCGGACCTTGAAACTTTGAGAGTGAATTCTGGGAAAGAAAGCTGCATTGCATTAATCTTGCTTTTTCTTACTAACGCCAGAGATTGTCTCGATTAAAAGGAATCACCCCGAACATATTGTTCGGGGTGATTTATATAATTGGCGGTTGAAAGTTAGTTCATGGGGACTACATTTGAAGCCTGTAATCCCTTGGGACCATTCTCAACGGTGAATTCCACCATCTGGCCTTCCATGAGATTGCGGTACCCATCTGACATGATAGCTGAGTAGTGCACAAACACATCAGGCCCTTCTTCGCGGGAAATAAAGCCATATCCCTTATTGCCGTTGAACCATTTGACTGTGCCGGTGATACGTTCTGACATTTTCTTTAAACTCCTGTGTCTATAAAGAATATTACGAAAGATGCTTACGATGTTCCATCGGAGCAGTCAACAAAAGATGGCTCAAGACAACTGCCTTGGGCCATCGTCTTACTTACATCCAACGGTACTTTGCTGCATTCTATCTTCCAAAATCGTATCAGAAAATAAAATTTCTGTCAATGAATCAGGTTCCAAACTGAAAT
>JBEQLH010000269.1:0-2192 GCA_040326075.1 Anaerolineales bacterium | reverse complement strand
CTGAAATTATCGTCATGATCTTATATCAAGGTATGGTTCAATCTCATTCTTCATGTATCAATTGAGCCGAAAATTTATTTAATCAAAATCCACACTATCATCTTGCTCGGTGCGAGCTTTGATGGCGCTCTTGATTTGTTTCACCAACAGATCCCAGATCTCACGGCGGTCATTTTCACAATTTGCCAGCAGTTGTTTCACCGGTTCAATTGGCTGCTCAGCAGCCATAGAGGCTGTGCTTTCCGGTAAGGAGTAGTTAATCTTTGTAAACACTTTGAGCTTCGTTTCCTCGCTGGTGTCCAATAGACCTCTTTCAGCCAGGCCAGATTGAACCATTTCGATAGCTGACTGCCAGGGAGAACTGGAATCTTGGCGCAACCAGGCATAAATCAGGTCAGAGACTTCGTGACTGTCCTGGTCATTCTTAAATCGCTCAGCGATAGGAGGTAACTGAGCTTCGAGGCTGTATTTTGGCCATTCGACAGGAGTTGGAGTGGGATTTGCGTACAAATTCTTAACTTTGCGCAAACCAAACATCGCTTTTCCCTGGCGCACCTCAAGCTGGAGATTCCCAGCTGCTTCAGCTGCCAGGACAGCGGCAGCCAGGATTGCCTGCCCGAGCTGGGAAATCGATACGCTGGCATCGGTGTGCAGCAGTTTAATATTCCCAATCATGACTTTCTTGGCGAATTGATCCCCCCTAAGCAAAACTAGTTCACTGGAAGATATAGGGTTACCGGGATTGGGTGAAAGATTGTTTGACATTGTTATTAGTCCTCCTAATCAACATTATAAAGATGGCTCAAATTGAATCCCAATTGGATTGGAGAATCTTCTTTAACGAATTGTCGCTATAGAATATTGTGCTTCGAAAAGAGCGAAGAAAATTAATTTCTGCTGAATCTGACAGCAATGGTTAGATTGATTTAAGTTTAGATGCAGGTTTGGCATTTGTCAATAAAAAATGAAATAATTCAAGTAGTTCAGCCTCAACCGAGATGTGCTAAAATACTTGCATGGCCTCAGAAGAATTTACTCCCATCTTGCAGCAGCGAAATCCAATAACTCATCAAGCTCACAGGCGGCAGGCGTTTTGGCAAATATATTTCCCATTAATTGTATTTGCCATACTTGTCATCGTAACAATAATACTGGCTATAGCCGCTACTTATGAACAAGTCAGTAAATGGGCCGATATATCACTGATTTTCATAATATCAATCACGATGGTTGCTTTCCTGGTCGTAACAGTAGGATTGGTCATTTCAGTGGTTTATTCCCGGCGACTGCTGAAGGCAACTCCATACTTCTTCTTTAATGCACAGCGATTTATTTACTTAGTAGAAATTCGAGTCAAGAGGGTGTCTGATGCAGCAGTTGAACCAATCTTGAGAGTGAATGGTTTCTTTGCTGGTGCAGGAGCATTACGTCGTAAGAAAAAATAGTGTTATTCAACAACAATTTTCGAAAGAGCTGATGGGGAAATTTATCACATCACAAGGAGAAATCTAATGAGCGATGAAACCGCGATCGAAAAATCTGGCATTAGTTTTGAAACTCGTATACTTGTTATTGGGTCATTGATTGGAGCACTAGTTGGTTTAGCTGGGTCTTTTCTTTTGGTCAAGAACAACGAAAGGAAAGGGACTGATCTTCAGATAACGACCGGTGAGGGGGTGAAGTTGAGTTTGATTATCATGACGTTGCTGCGCCAGGTAGCTGATCTTTAATATAGATTGATCTGAATATTGACGATATAAATCTCGGCGAGAATAAAGAAAATTTGATCAACAATTAAATTTAAAAATATTGGTGGTTATTGGAAATGAATGATCTTAAATTGATGAGCAGTACTGTCCCTAGAATAGGTGGTCCACCTCTGAGTATGGCTGAAGCTGAGGTTTACTTACCGCAAATCCCGGATTGGAATATTATTGAAATTGAGGGCATAGAACGGTTAGAGAGACAATATAAATTCAATAATTTCCAGGAAGCTCTGGAATTCACGAATCGAATTGGTGAGTTAGCAGAACAAGAAGATCACCATCCTGCCATTCTGATTGAGTGGGGGAAGGTGAAAGTCAATTGGTGGACACATGCGGTTGGAGGCTTGCATCTCAACGATTTTATCCTGGCTGCAAAATCCGATCAGAATTACAAGAATTAACTATCAATAATTGAAAATGCACCAG
>JBEQLH010000268.1:0-4636 GCA_040326075.1 Anaerolineales bacterium | reverse complement strand
CGCCTGTGCGGGGATAAACTACGGTGGGAATCCACTCTCGACAGTAAAATGGATAGCTGCAGTAGTTTATCCCAATGAAAATGGGGGCAGGTATGACAAATAGAGATGTCGTAATATTTCTACAAAGATAGGGATTAGGATGATTGGCGCGTCATAGGTAGATCGTCTCATATGTCGAATTTGTGCAGGTAGAGACGTAGCATGCTACGTCTCTGATGAGTCGGAAGATCAAAGCAAACGCGCGTTCCTATGCCCACTCCCTCACTTTTTGCCGCAATCCTGCCCCATTCGCTTCAATAATTCGAAATATGACTTATTTGGTCTAATTACTTGACAAATAGCACAAAAGGCGTTATTATACCAACAGGTTAATTAACCATTTAGTAAAATAAGGAAAACATAATTATGAGGAGTGAAGATGACAGACTGAGCCAGACTTTTGCAGCTTTGGCAAACTCGACAAGGCGGGCGATTTTAGCACGTTTAGCGGAAGGTGAAGCAACCGTTAACGAACTCGCAGAGCCGTTTGATATGAGTTTGCCAGCCATTTCTAAGCACATCAGAGTATTGGAACGTGCAGGGCTCATCACGCAGGGGCAAAAAGCGCAGTACCGGCCGTGCACCATCGACGTAACGCCCCTACAAGAAATTTCCAGGTGGACAGAGCAGTACCGTCATATCTGGGAGGCACGCTTTGACCGCATAGACGACTATATCAACCAATTTAATGACAAGGAGATGAATAATGACTAATAGCACCGTTTCTGAAGACGCAGTTGTAATTGAACGTACTTTCGATGCACCCGTAGACCTCATCTGGCAAATGTGGACACAACCCGAACATTTCAAAAATTGGTACGGTCCAAAAGGCTTCACCGTGCCCGTTGCCGACATGGATATGCGCGTCGGTGGCAAACGCCTGATTTGCATGGCATCACCAGATGGCAGCATGAAAATGTGGACGACAGGTGAATATACGGAAATTGTCCCGAATGAGCGCCTCGTCTACACAGAGAGTCAGGCTGATGAAAATGGCAATGTGGTTTCGCCATCTGCCATGGGAATGCCCGATGGGTATCCCGCGACGACTGAAGTCACCATGTTATTGGAAGACCTTGGTGGGCGTACAAAGATGGTCATGACGCACGCCGGTGTACCATCGGACTCAGGTGCAAACGCAGGTTGGGAACAAGCCTTCGATAAGCTCACAGCGGTATTGGCAAAAGCCTAAGATTTATCGCTTGATAAATGGAGCACGATAATAATAGCCGCGCAATGCGCGGCTATTATTATCCTAATCCCCCATTTAGGGATTATCCCGACTTAATTTACCTCGATCTCGGCCACAGAATCATAAACATATGTCGGGATGTATGAATAGCGCTCGATCTGCTCAGGTTTCGTGACCCCCGTCAAGACCAGGATCGAGTCCATACCATTCTGAACCCCACCGATGATATCGGTATCCATGCGGTCGCCGACGATGATCGTCTCTTCGGAGTGCACGCCCAGGTAATTAAGGGCGGTACGCACCATTAAAGGATTTGGTTTTCCCACGAAGAAAGGGCTCACCGCGGTGGCTTTCTCGATCATAGCAGCCACTGCGCCGCAAGCCGGCACGATCCCCATCGCCGTCGGGCCGGAGGGATCAGGATTGGTGGCTACAAAACGGGCCCCATCAATTATCAAGCGGATGCCTTTGGTCAGGTTTTCCAGGCTGAAGGCGCTGGTCTCACCCAGCACTACATAATCGGGATCGTGTTCGGTGATGATATATCCTGCCTCGTGCATAGATGAGGTCAACCCGCTTTCACCAATCACGTAAGCCGTACCATTAGGGCGCTGCTTTTGGAGAAATTGAGCTGTCGCCATCGCGGAGGTGAAAATCAATTCCGGGGGAATATCCAATCCCATTTTCTGTAGATTGTGGGCCAGGTCTTTTGGGGTGTAAACTGGATTATTGGTTAAAACCAGGTACTTGCCCTGGCTGGCGTTCAATCGGTCAACAAACTGGTCCGCGCCAGGAATTACTGTATCCCCGCTAATCAGCACACCATCCATATCAATCAGGTAATTTTTTATCATTTCCATGTTTTCTCTAGTCGGGAAACATAATTTGTAGGGTACTTCAAATCACAAGTGATTATACTCGAACCCAATTTTTATGAATTTTACTGACGCCCCTAATTAATTCAAGTTATTCTTTACAAATCCTCAGGAGGATGAGTTCACCGGCAGACCTTCGAGTTTCATGATCGCCAAGGCATTCGTGGTCTGGCTTGGTCCGGGCCGCAGCAGGTAATCAAAGATCATGCGCCCTTTAGTGACATCCTCCTCAAAATGGAAATTGATCACATCCGGCAGCTCATCTGCAAATACGACCAGCTCCAAATCATGCGTGGAGATCAATCCCACACCATGGTCGCCGATCAGCTGCTTGACAAATGCCCGGCCACCAATCTGGCGCTCGCGATTATTTGTACCTCGGAAAATCTCGTCGATCAAGAAGAACAAGGGTTGATCGTGCTCAATCTCAAGTGCATTAAGCAGGGCTTTCAAGCGGCGAACTTCCGCATAAAAATAACTGATGCCATCCGTCAGGGAGTCGCTCACCTGGATGACGGAAAACAATCTGAAAACCTTTGTGATCAAATAGTCTGCGTTCACCGGGGCACCAGTAAATGCCAGGCAAAGGTTTACCCCAATAGTTCGTAAAAATGTGGACTTCCCAGACATATTCGATCCCGTGACGATCACCACCTCGCCCAGCTTCTGCAATGAGAAGTCATTGCAGACCTTGACCTCATCCGGGATCAATGGGTGCCCGAGGGCTTTGCTCTGGAACAGCATTTCCTCGCCATCCAGCCCTGGGAATGTGTAGCCAGGATTCAGGTAGGCGAAATTAGCCAACGAATTCAATGCTTCCAGCTGGTACCAAACATCCAGCCAGTTCGGCAGCAAATCCTGCATCTTTGCTTTATAACGCTGCAGCTGGTAGGCAAAGAATACATCCCAGGGGACAAATACATTAACCAGGATCCATATAACCGGATTGGCACTGATGCTGGATGCTGAAGCGATTAAAGCAATCCGACGAAGGTAAGATGAGGGTCGCCGATCAGCCTGCCAGAAAGGTTGGCATAGCTTTGAAAGGTGACTATCAGCAGTGTACAAATACTTCTCAAGATAAACCAGGACTGCCCGGAATCTCTCCAATGTAGTTGAAAGGTGATGCGCCTGCTCAAACACCCCCTCAAAATTGCGGTACGCAAACAGATAAACACCGGCATAAACTGCTAATGTGACCATCCACACAGCAGGAACTAAATTAAATGAAAAGAGCACAAACAAGACAATATTGGCGATTGCCAGTCCACTCAACAATCCGAGTAACGGTTTCAGGGACCTGACATCAATATTACTCCCCAACCAGTCAACAACCGCCTCCCCATCCCAAGGCTCTTCATCTCCTGAAGAAACCAGGCTGCTGCTTAATGCCAGCCGGCTGCGGAAACCCGAAAGGTCCTGGAGTTCACGTACTGTAGCTTGCCTGACTCTCATCTCTTCAATCTCGGGCACCTGTTTAAGCAGCCAGTCTTGAAGGAGTTGACTCCCTCCATGCGAGATGGCGGTATTAATGAGCTGATGCACTGAATGGCTTCCGGTGATATTCAAATCGCTTGCAAATGGGTGTTCCGGATGTGGGGGGTCAGAGGGCGTTGTTGGGATTTCTCCCCAAGCCAGGTCCATGCGCGCCAGCTGGTTGACAAAATAATGTATTGACAGACTGAAACGCAATATACTGCGTTTAACTTTCCGGTTTAAGTAAATAACTACTGCAAAGATAGCTACAAACATAACCCCAGCAGCGAGCAAGAGACTTGATTGGCGGCTCTGGAAGGCGAAGAAGATCAGCAGTGCCCCAACCAGCAAGACTCCCAGCCGTACCCAAAAGTAACGTCTATCGATCTCCTGAAATTTGTTGATCTCTCGCCCCAAGCGATCCCTGTGACGATCGATTACCTGGTAGCGGGCCTTTTTTACCTCTCCACGCATTGTGGATACAACCTCCAAGAAGTATTTCTGGGTTAATCCGCCTGCCAGCTTACTCGATCTATACGATCATGGCAACCTCTTCCGGATATGAATTTAATACTCTATGAAGGAAATTCCAATTCGGGTATCATAAGAAACTGAGACACAATAGCAAGAATTGGAAACAATATGGCAGGTGAACGGATACTGATCGTCGAAGATGAAAGAGCCGTGGCGCGCGGTCTTGAATACGCGCTCCTGGATGAGGATTTTACTGTTATGTGTGCTGAAACTGGGAGGCAAGCCTTGGACCTGGCTCGCACGAAGGATCCCAAATTGATCTTGCTGGATATCCGCTTACCCGATATCAGTGGATTTGATGTTTGCCGGCAGCTGCGCCAGGAGGGGAAACGGCAACCGATCTTAATGCTCACCGCACTTGACGAACCGGTGGATAAGGTTTTAGGTCTGGAGCTGGGAGCTGACGACTATGTGGTTAAACCCTACAACCTGCGTGAGCTTATTGCTCGGATCCGGTCTTTATTACACCGGGCTTATGGTGAGCTGGCTCAAGCCTCCCAGGGGGAGAAGATCGCCCTCG
>JBEQLH010000004.1:34385-39194 GCA_040326075.1 Anaerolineales bacterium | reverse complement strand
GGATCGGATTATCCCGCTGCAATGGCAAATCCGTGATTACCTTGCTTATACGTATACTAGGTCCATAGATCGGGGTGATCAATTTACCATTTCGCCCCTGTTCACCAAATCCGGCTTCTATCGCCATGGGTATATTGAGCGCCAGATCGTTGATTGATGGGATAGCATCGTATCCCAGGCCGCGCAGAAATTCTGCTACCCCGGAGACGAGCAGTCCCATGCGGCTGTAGGATATGCGCGTTTCCGCGCACCCTAATGGTGAAGGGGTGTATTTAATCACCTCTGGATCCATCCAGGTACCCATGACGATGATCCACCGCATTCTCTCAGGGATGATCAATTGATCATCTGTTTCTTCAGCTGCCTCTGCGGGTTGGAAAACAATTTCCTTGTGCAAGCCGTTGGCCCAGAATGCGTGTGAGAAGAACCAACGCTGATCGAGGGGAGCAATTCCTACCATGTCCGCCCCAAAATAACGAGCCACCCTTTTTGCCATCCTGGTGGCTTCTTCAGCAGTTCCCTCCCACCGATTGATTCCTGGGGGAAGTTTATTGCCGAGTGATTTCCAAGATGTCACACCACGATTAGAATGGTTGATGCTGTTACCCATGCGGAATGTGGTCACCCCACCAGCTAGAAAGAGGCTGTAATCTTCTACCTGATAGCCGGGTTTCCCGCCCTTAATTTTCTTCACCCGCGTATCTACAGACTTACGAGAATAAACCTGAACGGACTCGTCCCAATTTGGTCGCCCAACGGTCAGATTGTTGCGCTGGTCAAAGCGCTGATATTTGTCCTCATCCACCTGGTAGGGAGGTTGAGCAGGTGGAAGCGTCTTCACATAAAAATTGGACAGCAAGCTTTTCTTTTGCATGATTGGGACCTCCAGAAAGGATAACAATATTTAGTGTTTATTGTCTCAAGATTACACAAGCCATACATTTAACGAGTAAATATGAGCAGTAAGGAACCTGCGACAACCAGCGCAGCCCCAAGCCATACCCGATTGGTGACGCGTTCTTCTTTTTGCCCAACGAGGAATATAGATAAGATGATGACGATGGGAACATTCACGCGTCCAAGGGCGAGCACGACGGCGACGGGAGTCATAGTAAGTGCCAGCCAGCGAATCCAGGTAGACGAACCAACAAATAGGCCTGCGGCAAGTTGGTAGTACAACGATTCACGCGGGATCTGGCGCAGGTTTATCCGTTCACGGCGCAGCAGGAGTATGATCCCGTAAGCAACAGCAGACATGGCCATCCCAACGGTGACACCTAACAGGGGGGAGTCCATTTCATCTAATCCACCACGGATAAAAATTGGGCTGATGGAAAAGCATAACGCCACTCCCAGACCGTATATTGAATCTCGCCAGCTAAATTTTACAGGGTTCGCCTCATTCTTTCCCGAGACGGACACGAAATACACGCCGGCAACAACCGTGACGATACCTGCTAAAACCGGAAGGCTGGGAATTTCATCGAAAGCTAAAGCGGCGATGAGTGTGGCGAAGAGCGGGGTGGCACCGACGAGGGCGCCGGTGCGAGCTGCCCCGACCCTGTTCTGGCTGATATTGAGCAAAGTCCATCCCAAGAAGAAATGGATAATCCCAGCCAGACCAAAGTTAATAAAGACACTCGCCGGGGCAAGCAGTAATAAGTTAAGATCCTCGGTAAGGATAGAGCCGATTGCCAGGAGCACAGCACTCACGAGCAGCAGTATAAAGGTAGCCCAGTAGATGCTGAATCCAGCTCGCGCTTTACGGTTAAAAGCTTGAAATACACCAAATCCCACTCCGGCTAAGGCTGAGTACAGGGCTCCAGTTAAATAAGTATCGTTCATAACATAGTTTTTTGAAACATAGATGTGTCAACCTCAGCCTTTACAGGTGGGCTCTGGCTTTTTAACGGGGTTGTTCAAAAAGTCGGTTTCTGTCATGCAGAAGGAAGTGAAGTATCTCAATTACCGCCTACGAGACCCTTCTATTCTCATACGCCTGCAATCTTGATAGGGCATGCTTTTTGAACAACCCCGTAAGTATATTTATGCTATCTGGAAAACCAACTCGCCGTTCTTGTACGCCGTGAGGATTTCGAAAGTGATCTTCAGGATACGAGCTACAGCTCCGTCGGTATACCATCCCAGGTGCGGTGTGACGACGACGTTAAGATTGCCAAAATCATGGTAGGTATCGCGCTCGTCTTCCAGCACATCTAACCCGGCGCCGGCTAATTGCCCTGAACGAAGAGCATCGATAAGTGCCTGCGTATCGACCACAGCACCTCGAGCTGTATTGACCAGGATAGCCCCCTTTTTCATTTGTGCAAGACGGTCGGCATTAATGAAATGGTGGGTGGTTTCTGTCAAGGCGACATTCAGGGAAAGGAAATCACTTTCCGCCAGGAGTTCCTCCAGGGGCAGGTAGGTGAAGTCCATATCTTGGGCTGCCGACTCGTTTTGGTACACGTCGTGTGCGACCACCCGCATACCGAACCCCTTGGCAATCCGCACACAGTGAATTCCGATACGCCCTGTTCCAATCACACCCAGGGTTTTTCCGAATAACTCAATTCCCTGGAGCCCCTGGTCAGAAAAGCGATGCTCAAGTTTGTATCGTTCATTTCCCCGTACAACGTTGCGTGCTACCGCCAGCAGTAATCCAAAAGCCTGCTCAGCGATCATGTGGGCACCGTAGTCGGGAATGTGACAGACTGGAATGCCGCGCCGTTTTGCTTCATCCAGGTCGATATGATCATATCCTACTGAGCGAGTGACGATCAGCTTCAGTTTGGGCAGACGTTGGAAAACGTCGGCTGTCACCTGGCCAAATTGATCGCGCATACAGAGGACATCCGCATTGGTTGCGGCGGCGACGATCTGATCGCCGGTGCGCAGGGGAGGGTGAATGCTGAATTCAAACCCCTCAAGCTGAATGTCCTCTCGATTTTCAAAGACGAAATCAACAAAGGCAACCTTCACGCCAGACCTCTTCCCTTTTTCACCTGCTCGATAAAACCAACCGCCCGGCGGGTCAGTTCATCCATGTCACCAGAATCCAGCAGCTTTTGGTTGACCAGGCTGCTCCCCACTCCCAGCGCGGCAGCTCCCTTGCTGATGAAATCGGCAGCAGTATCAAGATTGACCCCTCCGACGGGGATGATTCGAACTTGAGGCAATGGAGCAAGGATAGCTTTGACCAGGCTTGGGCCGCCAAAGCTGGCCGGAAACAGTTTAATGAAATCTGCACCGGCTTCCCACCCTGTTAGGATTTCAGTGGGTGAGTAACAACCAGGTGAGGTTGGGATGCCGTACCGGTTGCAGAGCTCAACTAACTCCAGATTAAGGACGGGGGAGACGACAAAATCAGCCCCTGCCAGAATTGCTGCTCGCCCGGTTTCCGCATCCAAAACGCTTCCAGCTCCAAAAATGACGTCAGAGCCGTATCTCTTTTTCGCTTCTGCGATCACATCCAGAGCCCCAGGTGTTGTCATGGTTACTTCGATGGCCTTTACGCCACCTTTTTTAATGGCATCGGCGGCTGCAATCAGTTGATCTGAAGATTGGGCACGCATGATGGCGATAACGCCAGTTTCGCGAATGATGTTGATGGTATCTTCTTTTTTCATTTTATTACTCCTTTATCGAGACGTCCTCTTTCCTCCACCGAATACTTCCGCTTTCATTAGCGCTTCGACTTCGGCTTTATCGACGATAGGCAAATCGTACATCAGTGTCTGTTTCAACCTGGTCGCCGCATCGCCGACCAGGACTCCCTTTACAATCCCTTCTTCCTCAAACCCCTCCGTGAGCAGACCATAATAAAAACCTGCGTTCCACGTATCCCCACCACCTAAGCGGTCCCAAAGCGTGATTGGTTTGACCGCCGGCGAACGGAAGAAAGTGCCCTCAGATTCCATAGCGGCTGATTCCCAGCGGTGCTGTTCGAAGGAGTCGGGATAGCGAATGGTGATGGCCACAATCTTGACATTGAAAAGCTCACGTACCTGAGTGCAGAATTCTTTGATGTCGTCGTCCTCTATCTGCCCCATGTCGCCGTCTACAACCTGTTTAGCGGAATACTGGCCGCAGGAAATATCATACAGCTTGGCCATATCTTCGATAGTCGTGATCAGAATATCCACATGATCAGAGATTGTCGGCGTCAGGATCTCACGCGCTTGTTGCGGAGACCACAAGGTAGCCCGGTAGTTGAAATCCATACCCACCAGACAACCCTCCGGTTTACCGGCAACAGCCTCTTTGAAAGCATCATAAGAGTAGTTGCGCTCGTATTTACTGTGCGTCGCCAGACCAAATGTGATCCCGGAACTATGGAAGATCTTGGCGTCTTTCAGTGCTGCCTTCCAATCGACCATCCCTGCATCCAGGCGGGAGGCGGCTGAATACATACGCTGGTATACGCCGGTATTCTTCCTCGGCGTGCGGCCGATTTCGTAAATGAAGCGCCCGATCGGTTCTGTTTTTGGGGCCCAAACAATGTGCTTTGTGTCCACCCCTTGCTCACGGGCGATGTTGCGCAGCGACCGGCCGTAAGGGTTATCAGGTACGCGGGTGATGAAACCCGAAGGAATGCCCAAGCGGCTCAGTCCCATGGCCAGCGTGTACTCACTGCCTGCCATGGATAAATTTACCAGGCGGGTGCGCTCTGGACGTTCAAAATCGGCAGGTGTATCACGAACCATCACCTCGCCAAAGGTCACAAAGGTTGGACCGCGATTCGCGAATTGGGAAAGGTCGTCACCTGTGATTTTATAGTGTTTTACTTCGTTCATTCTGCCCTCCAAG
>JBEQLH010000004.1:18685-34285 GCA_040326075.1 Anaerolineales bacterium | reverse complement strand
GGCCAGGTGACGGTATAGAGGTGCTTTCCACCATTCAATGGACCTTTGAGCAACTCGTCTACTTCTTCCTGCGTAAAGCGTTGTGTGACCAATGAAGCATCGGGCAGCTTCCCAACGGGGAAACGTTCCATAATGTCATCATGCAGTTTGACGATGTAGTCCAAGAGCGCCTCTACGCCAGGCCGGGCTTTCTCAGGATCAGCCAGGGTAGCTTTGCCAACCACACCTTCCGGATTACCGATTATTTCGATGGTTCCCAACCCGGTATGCCCATACCAGGGGATAGGTCGTTGGTAGGCATTGGCGGCAGAATCTACATGACCAGGCGGCAAGAACCCATGAAATTCCGTGTCCACAGCGTTCTCCTGGTTGATCATTTCTGGAAACAACGCCATAGAATAGGATGTTTCACACTCGTCAGCGTGTACGAAGGGTGTTTCAAACGGGCCACCGTGCGCTTTATCCTTGATATAGGGTTGGATGGCGTAATACCAGTTGAGGTTGATCAGGACGCTTGGCACCTGGTATACCTTAGCAAAGCGGTGAATAGCGGTAGGAATTACGTACTCCTGACCGTGACCGTTGAGAAGGATCTGCTTGCGGAAACCGGTATTCCAGAATCCAGCGATCACTGAGCTCAGATAAGCGGTGAAAGTGTCCTCGTCAACTGGGACGGTACCGGGCATGCCGAGGTGATGGTAGGGGTGACTGCCGAACCAGATTGGCTGAGAAACCGTACAGCCTGTCTTTTGCGCAACCGCTTCGGCCATACGCGTAACCAGGAAGGTGTCTTCGCCGAAGCATGCGTTGGGCCCGTGCGCCTCAGTGCTGCCAACGGGAATGATGAGCAGGTCGTTCTGTTCAAGGCGCTCTTCGACTTCCTTCATATTCATATTTTGAAAATAGATGCCGTCTGGGGCGTCCATGTGCCCGCCATCAGGTGGGATCTGCCAGTTGTTTTTACTCATAGTAGCTCCTTAAGGTTTAACGATTACTTTAATTGCTCCGCCAACTCTCCCGGTAAATGTATCAAATGCTTCATTGATTTCATCGAGGTTGAAGGTGTGCGTGATTAATGGTTTTAAATTTATCCGCCCGTCGGCCATTAAAGGAATGGCTCGACTCAGATTCAACATGCCCTCTGCCTTAGGACCGGTGATGAGCAGGTTCCACTGGACGATCTTATCCAACTGCAGCGTCACCGGATCATGGTAGATGCCGTTGAATGAGATGCGCCCGTTCTTGCGGATCATCTCTAGCGCTTCGGCGGCGGGACCGGGCTGACCAGTGCATTCTACGACCATGTCCGCCCCGATTCCGTTGGTCAGCTCCATGATCGTTTCCACAACGTCGACCTCGCGCACATTAATGGTGATGTCTGCCCCCAGTTCCCGTCCGACAGCCAACCGCTCCTCCCGGGTGCCGGTGAGGATCACACGACCGGCGCCAAGGACTTTGGCGATGTGAGCGGACATCAAGCCGATTGCTCCCGGCCCGGTGACGACCACAGTTTCACCTGGTCTTACCCAGCCGATGCGATCGTAACCGTACAATACCGTGCCAGCTCCAGTCAGCATGGTGCCTTCTTCAAACGAAATGCTGTCGGGAATCTTGTGCAGGGTATTGACATGACAGGCGGCGTAATCAGCGTACCCACCATTCGTGCTGAATCCGTAGTGACGATGTCCGAGTTCATAATTACCATAGTTTAAACAGGTCGTATACAGGCCACGCAGGCAGTTTTCGCAGCGTCCGCACCCCTTGTGTGGCTCGACGGCAACTCGGTCGCCGATGCTCACTTCGAATACATCGGGGGCAGTGGCAGCAACGGTTCCAGTGAATTCATGACCGGGGATGAATTCACCTAGTTTGGGGTAACCTTTCCAACCTTTGGCGATGATTGCCGGGTCGCTGCCGCAAATCGCAACTGAGTCGACCCGCACCAGGGCTTCACCCGCATCGAGGGTAGGAACGGGTACCTCCGTGACTCTCAAGTCGCCATAATCGAACAGGACAGCGGCTTTCATGATTTTTGGTATTTCCATAATTACTCCTTTCAAAATCTTGTAATATTTAGGGTTCTAAGACTACTTTCACCGCCTCGCCATTGCGAGAGAGTTCGTAGCCCTTCTTCCACTTTTCCAATGGCAAGACGTGAGTGATAAAATCTGCGGGTTGAATTGCGCCCCGCTCAAACAGGGAAAGCATGCGTTCCCAGCTCGAATACTTTGAACTGTAACTGAAGACAATTGTGAGAGCTCGGAAAAGCGCCTCGCGGTATGGTATTGTCACCTCGTCTGTGGGTGGCTGGCCAATAATCCCAACTCGCCCAAGCCGCCGGGCCAGGCGGAAGGCCTGTTGGATGGCTGGTGTTGCCCCCGCAAGCTCGATGACGACGTCTGCCCCCTCCCCATCAGTTAACTCTTCCACTATGCGGGTCACATCATCCTGGGCAACGTTTACAACGTGATCGATGCCCAACTGCCTGGCTTTGGGCAGACGGACTTTCTCATCGCGGTCTAGACCTGTGATGATGACTTTTGAAGCGCCGGCAATTTGGGCCATTTTTGCCGCCACAATCCCGATCGGTCCGCAGCCCAATACCAAAACAACGTCCTCGGGGGCGATTCCGGTGCGCTCTAACATGCCATGCGTAGCTACGGCTGAAGGCTCTGAAAAAGCTGCTTCGACGTAGTTTATGCTGTCTGGTATTCGGTGGAGCAACCAGTCGGGAACTTTGATGAACTCGGCGAAAGCGCCATCCTCGAAGTACCCTGGGGCGCGTTTTGAGGCGCAGGCGAAGGCGTTGCCAGTCAGGCATTGGCGGCAATGTCCACATGCTTTCGTGTGCTGTTCAGATACCACCCGGTCACCTACCGCCCAATCGCCGACATTTCCACCAATCTCTGTGATCTCCCCCGCGAATTCGTGACCGACGACCACCGGGGGTGTATAGGGATGTTGATCTTCCTCGATTTTAAGATCGCTGCCACAAATACCGCAAGCGCGTACTCTTATCAATACCTCGTCTGGTGTGATCTGCGGTATGGGGACATCAAGCAATTCGAGATTACCGGGGCCGCGAGTTGTTTTAACCAATGCTTTCATGTGTCATTCCTATGGATGCAGCATGATCCGGATGCTGTTCTCTCTCCGGTTTTGAAAAAGTTCCCAGGCACGCGGGAATTCATTTAGTGGCATGTGGTGGGTGATCAGCGGTCGAATGTCCACCAGGCCGATTTTCATCAGCTCGTTGGCGCGTTTGGAAATTCCTCTTGGATTGGCGACCGAGCCGAAGATGTCAAGATGGCCTCGCACGATGATGCTCAGATCGATTTCCAATTGCCGGCCGGGACCCGTAGCGCCGCACAGGACGACACGTCCACCGCGGCGAGTCATTGAGATAGCCTGGCGGGCAGCATCGGCCGTTCCGGCGAATTCGATCACCAGGTCAGCGCCTCGACCGTTGGTTAATTCCTGCACAGCTGCTACCGGGTCTCCATCTTCACCGATCGCGAGCGTATGGTCAGCACCCAGTTCTCTTGCCAGCGACAAGCGTTCGGTGTCATCTGCAGAACCGATAGTGATCACTTGTCCGGCTCCGGAGCCGTGGGCGATCTGCACAGAGAGAAGCCCGAAGGTTCCCGGTCCTACGACCGCGACGACCTCACCTGGCCGAACACCACCTGCCCGTTCGAAAGCCCATAGGGCGATGCCGACCGAATCGGTGAAGGCGCCATGGTCGAAGTTGAGGTCTTCCGGCAGCACGTGGACGGCCTGCGCTGGCACTGCACAGTATTCAGCCAGCCCACCAGGAACGGTGAAACCGATATGGGCGTGCCCGGTTTCGGGATGACCATAATTTTCGCAAAGGTTGTAAAGACCTTCGCGACAAGGTGGGCAAGCCTCACACCCTACGTGGACTTCCACGCCAACTTTGTCTCCGATTTCTAAACCGGTAACGCCGGAGCCAATTTGAATGATTTCACCACCCCATTCGTGACCCGGAATGTGTGGATAGCTAACTCCAGGGAATAAGCCATGGAAAATTTTTAGGTCTGTCGCGCAGATGGTCGTGGATTTAACCTTGACGACAACCTGTCCAACCTCAGCTTCCGGCATGGGAACTTCGGTGAGTTTATATTCTTCCGGTTTGGGAATGACGATTGCGAGCATAGGTTTATTCTGTGAATTTGGGTGGTCTTTTTTCAAGAAAAGATGCTTTGCCCTCAGCTGCGTCAGGGCCGGTGCCGGTTTCTACCCGCAGCTGCCTCTCCATGGCCAATCCGGCCTCGAAACCATCGCGTAAGCCCACATTTACGCAGCGTTTGGTGGCCGAGACAGCTGGAGCAGCATTGGTCGCTATTTGTGCCGCCAGATCTAGAGCGCGGTCTAATAGCTCTTCGTCTGCGACGACATACTCCACCAGACCGATCTCCAGCGCTTCGGAGGCATCGATCGTGCGACCGGTCAACAATAAATCTAATGCGCGTCCGCGACCGACCAGTCGCGGCAGACGCTGTGTACCGCTGCCGGAGGCAAAGGCGCCTACCTTGACCTCGGGAAAACCGAATTTAGCCGACTCAGCAGCCATGCGTATATCACAGGCTAAAGCCAATACAGCACCACCACCCAAAGTAAAGCCGTTGCAGGCCGCGATGACCGGCAAGGGGGAGTTCTCGATGGCGGCATTTAACCCGGCTTCGACGTAATCATTCTCAAGCAACCATCCTATGTCTTGACGGAAGTCTTTTATATCAGAGCCGACTGAAAAGGCACGACCTGTTCCGGTCAATACGAGGCAGCGAATTCGTTTGTCGACCTCCAGCCTGGCGAGTTCTGCACCCAATGCTCGTTTGACCTCGAAGCGCAGGATACCTAATGGCTCAGAAGAAATCGAGATCAGTGCCACACCATCTCGAGGGTATTCCACCTGAATGGTGGCAAGTTCCAATTCGGAATGGCCAAGATTTGCACCTGTCATTGCAGCTCTCCCAACAAGTCCCTGAGACGCTCGGGGATGTTTCGTCGCGGATTCTGGGCGAGGTCGGTTGCCAATCCCATGTGCTCTGGGTGGAACAATCTATCCTCCATTTCCTTGAAATCAGATGCAATTGGGGGACGGAAATCCATATTGGCGAAGATATCTTCCTCCAGGTCAACGCCGGGAGCGGCTTCTAGCAATTCCAAGCCCTCGGGACCACGGCGGAAGACCGCCCTTTCGGTGATGAACAAGATTTCCTGTCCTCGCTCCCAACCGAAATCACCGTTGTATGTGATTTGCTCAAGCTGATCGATAAATTTAGGGTAGCGACCTTCATTGCTGATGGTGGTGCGTCCCTGATGCCAGGAGATGTCTAACCCTCCAGCAGTGAGAGTGCCGCTGAAGATGACCTTCTTAGCATTTTGACTGATGTTAGGGAATCCGCCGGGTCCAATGATGCGACTGCCGAAACGGCTCACGTTGACGCTGCCTTGGGAATCAACCTGGGCGAAAGAGAGAAAGGCCAAATCGAGCCCCCCACCATCGTAAAAGTCGAACTGGTAAGGTTGGTCGATCATCGCGTCGTAATTAATCGCCGCGCCAGCGTCCATCCCTGAGGCAGGTGCTCCACCGATCAGGCCTTGCTCGTTGGTCAATATGATCTGGTCCAGAACACCTTCTTCGGCAGCAACATTTGCGATCCCGGTTGATACACCTGCGCCCAAGTTGCAAACCGCTCCCGGAAAGAGCTCCAAAGCCGCCCGTCGAGCGATCACTTTTCGGGCATCAAAAGGTAAGACAGTGATCTCGGTTAGGGGTACACGCAGTTCGCCAGAGTAGGCAGAACTAAACGGAGTCTGGTAGGTTTGGTGTTGGTCGGGGTCTAGTACGACCAGGTCCACCAACATGCCCGGGATTTTTACATCCTTGGGTGAGAGTGTCCCGCGTTGTGCCAGGCGGGCGACTTGAACGATCACAACGCCCCCGCAGCGCCGTGTCGCCTGGGCCATTGACAGCATCTCTCCGAAAACAGCTTCGTGCTCCATGGTCACGTTGCCATCCTCGTCTGCCGTCGTTCCGCGCAAAAAGGCGATATCCACTGGAATGGGTTTGTAATTGAGCCACTCCCGCCCATCGATGCTGATGAGTTCTACTAAATCCTCCTTAGCCGTGATACTCTGCCGCCCTCCCTCATACCGTGGGTCAACGAAAGTATGCAAGCCGACGTGGGTGATCAGGCCTGGTCGTCCGGAAGCCATCTCTCTCATCAACTGTGAGAGCGCACCCTGGGGTAGAGTGTAGGCTTCGATAGCACCAGCAATTGCCATTTCAGCTATGGCGGGTGAATTCACGAAAGCGCCTGTGACGATGCGCTTGAGCAGCCCGTGGTGGGCAAGATGATTCACCCCCTGGTCAATTCCGTCCCCGATTCCTACAGGATGGAGGATTGAGATTTCCTTTGGCACCCCAGTGTCAAGGTAGCGTTGCTCGAGAGCTACGATCAGGCTTTCGGCTACGGCATGCCCTCCTCCGGAACCCCCAATTAGAATCGAATCACCGTCCTGGATGATGGCAACAGCTTTATCTACCGGTATGACTCGCAAAGTGTTTTACTCCGCTTGGTTTGAGATAAGATATGGTCAAGATTTGAGTTCAGCTTTAATCTGCTTCACCCGCTTTGCTTCCGGTCTTTCCTTGTAATAGGGGTCCAGTGGATAGCAGCCAGATATCATGCCTTTACGCGGCGCGGTAGTGCAATCGCTAAATGTGCGGCAAAGGCGCTTGCGGTCGAGCACGTTTCCTGCCAGAACGTCGGCTGGCAGCTCGGGATAGGAGAGAAGCATTCGACCCAGACCTACGAAATCAGCCATTCCAGTTCTAACCACATTCTGTGCCACGTGCGGCAACCACTCCTGTAAGTAGCTGTAAGCCGAACCGATTATGGCGATGTTCGCCCCATGAGATTTCAGCCTGGCTACGGCGTTGATTTGTCGTGCCACGCCGACCAGGGGATCTTCAGGAGGTGAATAACCATCCGACGGCGGGAAATAAGCGGGTCGGGTAAGGTGCGGGTTGTAATAGGGGCTAGCAGCTGAGATGTTTATCATGCAGATGTCGAGCATCTCCAGTAAATCCAAAAAGTTGAAAATTTCATCGTATTGAATGGTTGTCGGTTCGTCAGGGTTGCCACCGAAACTGAATGGATACTGACCGGATTCGTCACGCCAATCTAAAGGGCGCGCCACCCCGTCATCATCCGCTCTGAATGGTGGGTAGTCAAAAGCACTCAGGCGTACACCGATTTCTAAGCCTGGGCAATCACGTCGAATGCCGGTAACGATCTCTCGCAAAAAACGGGTCCGGTTCTCGAAACTGCCGCCATATTGGCCGGGCCGGGAACGGGCACTCAAAAATTCGTGACCGAGATAACCATGGCAGTGTTTGATATCCACGAACTCAAAACCGATCTCTTGGGCTTGCATGGCAGCACGTACGAAGTCCGCGATCAGTGCCTCGATTTCGCCATCTGTCAGCGTGGGATAGTCCTTGGGGAGGTTGAACAAGTTATCGACCAGCGGATGGTGGTAGAGGATTTTTGGTTCCAGGCGCGTTTTTTCGTTGGGGCGGCTGAAGCGCCCGGAATGGGTCAATTGAAGACCGACGAACAGATCGTCGCTGGAATCAAAATGGGCATTATGCTCGTCGATGAGTGCCAGGCGCAGCTTTTCTAATGCCTGCAGGTTGCCTTCATTGATAATGAGTTGATTGGGATTGGCTCGCCCATCATGGCGTACGGCGACCGCTTCCCCTCCCCAGATCAACTTCGCCCCGCTGCGCCCGAAATTCTTCCACCGCCGGGTGGTTTGTTCTGAGGGCTTGCCGTCCGCGGTACCGTCCCAACCCTCCATGGGGGAAGTGCAGAAACGATTTCCAATCAGGCGACCGTTTGGCAATATGTAAGGTTGTGCCAGGGGGCTGGCTTCCCCAGAAAGCACCTGCTCATCGAAAGGCAGTTCGATGCCTAGCTGTTCAATATGCTCTCTGAAGGTTTGCGCGTCACGCAGGCGCGCCATGCGGGGATAGCTGGTCATATAGATAACTCCCAATTACATAATGGGTGATTTACCGCCGCGTGCTTCTTTGATCCAGGCCAGTACTTTGACCACATTCTCGGTAATACCGCCGTAGTTTCCGGACGTAACATATTCCTTGGTGATTAATTTGCTGCCCATACCTACACAAGCCGCCCCTGCCTCAATCCAACCACGGATGTTTTCCTCGGTAGGAGATACACCACCGGTAGGAATGATGCGCGTCCACGGCATGGGTCCGCGCACCGCCTTGACAAAACCTGCTCCACCCATCTGGCTGCCGGGAAAGATTTTACATATCTCTACTCCTAGCTCTTCGGCCTGGGATATATCATTTACCGAGCCACAGCCGGGGGAGTAAGCAATTTTTCGGCGGTTGCATACATATGCCATTTCCGGGTTAAGCACTGGGCTGACGACGAAGTGTGCCCCCAGCTGGATGTACAGCGAGGTTGTGCCAGGATCGATGATGGATCCCGCGCCCAAGATGACATTCTCCTGATCGTTGAAACGCCGGACGAGTTCCTCGAAGACGATATGGGCTTGATCGCCCCGGTTTGTGAATTCCACACAGCGGGCACCGCCATTGATGCAGGCCTCTACGATACGGGTGGCAACTTCTACGTCCTCGTTGTAAAAAAGGGGCACCAGCCCGGTTTCGATCATTTGTGTCAGTACATATAATCGGCTGTACTTCGCCATAATTAACTCCTTTTTCTGTTTCTACACGCGATATATAAAATTCCTCACCGGCTAACGCGGCCAGATGTATCACCGGCTAATATCTTCTCGACTTCGGCTACGGAGACCAGATTGAAGTCACCAAAAATGGTGTGTTTCAGTGCAGAAGCGGCGATCGCAAAATCCAATGCGCGTTGGTTCTGATTGGAATAGGTGTTCAAACCATAGATTAAGCCGGCAACAAAACTGTCACCGCCACCGACCCGGTCGACAATGTGGGTGATATCGTAGGTTGGGCCGAAGAATAAATCTCCTGCATGCCATAACACACCACTCCAGGTATTGTGGCTGGCAGAAAGCGAGCCGCGCAGCGTGATGGCAATGGTGTTCAGATTCGGAAATCGCTCCGCTAGCATTTCGCAGACGTGACGATATTTTCCCGCCTCCAACTTTCCGGAGGTGACGTCCGTGTCTGGGGCGCGGATGCCAAAGACCTTGGCTGCGTCCTCTTCGTTGCCGATGGCAACATCGCTCAAGGCGACAAGATCATGCATCACTTCTCCCGGTTGGGCCCCCCATTTCCACAGCTTGGAGCGATAGTTAAGGTCGCAAGAAACGACCAGGCCCAACTCCTTGGCAGTGCGGACTGCTTCCAGGCAGGCAGCCGCCGCGCCCTCAGAAATGGCTGGCGTGATCCCCGTCCAATGGAACCAGGTGGCATCCTTGAAAACTGTCTTCCAGTTGATCATGCCTGTCTCTATTGTCGCCAGTGCGGAGCCGGCGCGGTCGTAGACCACTTTGCTGCCCCGGTGGACGGCCCCATGCTCGAGGAAGTAAATTCCCAACCGCTCGCCACCGCGCACGATATGGCGCGTTCCCACGCCATGTTGGCGTAAGAATTGCAGGCAGGACTCGCCAATATCATGGGGTGGGAGACGAGTGACGAATTCTGCCGGTATGCCAAAGTAGGCCAATGACACAGCCACGTTTGACTCGCCGCCCCCATAGATGACATCAAAAGTGCGCGCCTGCGTGAAGCGTAAATTATCCGGTGGCGATAAGCGCAGCATGATCTCGCCAAAAGTGACAACTCGTGTCATCATTTACTCCTTCTCAGGTAGATCCTCAAATTCTCTGCTACTGAATAAAATAATAAATGTTATAGGCGCGAGATGTGGAAACCACCATCCACGTTGATGATTTCTCCAGTGGAGAAAGGCAAAAGCCCTTCGGCGATGGCAACCACGGCCTTCCCGATATCTTCTGGTTGGCCCCAGCGCCGGATAGGTGTGATCCCTTCCTCTAAGATCAACCGGTCGTATTTACCTTTCACCACGGAAGTTAAATCGGTCTCAATGATCCCCGGGCGAATTTCGTACACGTTGATCCCGTACTCAGCTAAGCGGTCCGCCCATAAAAGAGTCATCATACCCATACCGGCTTTGCTGAGGCAGTATTCCGCCCGCGCTGGGCTGCTGGTATAGGCACTGATGGAGCCGATGTTGACGATCTTCGGGTTGGAGATTATTTCTTCTTTTAGCAGCGGGATCATCTCGTTGGCCACCCGTTGGGTGAGGAAGAACGGTCCCTTCAGGTTGGTTGTCATGACTTCATCGTAGCTTGTCTCGCCAACCTGGAGCATATCCACGCGCTGACGGGGACCCATCCCGGCATTGTTGACCAGCAAATCAATGCGACCAAATTCTTCGATCGTCGCCTGGACGATCTTCTCCCGGTCCTCTGCTTTAGCGACATCCCCTTGAATGACAATGCTGTGAGCCTGGTGGGCTCTTACAGCCTCATGAGTTTCCTGCGCAGCCTGGCGATTGCCTCGATAGTTGATAACCGCATCCCAGCCACGTTCTGCCAGGGCTAAGACGATACCCCGTCCGATGCCGCGACTGCTCCCCGTGACGATTGCAACCATTCTCGACATACGTTTCATGCCTCCAGAGACAACGCTTTATCGACAGCTTCGAGGAAGAAATACTCTCCCCACATTACGCTCTCGTTCACGCCGATACCTTTAGCCTGGTGGTAGATGCCATGTTTCAGGATTCCCTCACAGCCTGGTGTTGCATTGGCCAGGTATTCTGGTCCTGTGAGCGTGTCCAGGATTGTCAGGGCTGCTGCGCGGTAGCGGTTGGCGTGGGTGGGGTCCTGCACGATTTTACCCAGATTCAAGAGCCCACTGGCGGCGATGGCTGCCGCTGAGCTATCATATAGCACCGGTTGGCGCGGGTCGTTGTAATCGTTGGGCGGCACGCCTGGTCCACCGGGTGCATGCTCGTCGAAGGTTGTGTTTTCTAGATAGAAATCTGCACACAGACGGGCGGTCTCCAGATAGCGGTAATCCCCGGTCAAATCGTAGGCGGTGCCAAATCCGTAAAGCGCCCAGGTTAAACCGCGGGCCCAGGCTGAGTCCCCGCGCCATCCCTGGTGCGTGGTTTGACGCAGGAATTCTCCACTTTCCAGATCGAAAATACCTTCGTGAGCGGTGCTGCCATCGCCGCGCACGATATATCTACGAGTGGTCAGGCAGTGCTGGTGAGCTTTGTTTAATAATTCCTCATCCCCGGTTTGTTGGGCAGCGTAGAAGACGATGCCTATGTTCATCATGATGTCGATGAAGAGGGATTCCGGTGCGACAAAAGAGCGCAGGTACTGCCCTTTTTCCATAAAGCGCAAACCCATGGTCTGCCCTGCGGTGATGACGATTTCGTTAATCGCCTCATCCCCGGTTAGGTCATACCAGCGCTTCCAGGTTGACCAGAACAGGAAGCCCAGGTCGTGCACGGTGCGGTCGGTTTTTCGATCTTCGATTAAGCGGGAGTAGTGCTCGGCTTTTGTACGCCACCAGGGATCACCTGTACTTGTATGGAAGATCCACATCATACCGCCCAAGAATCCTTCGCACCAATTCGTCCAGGATTCACCACCATGTACCCATTTGCCCCCCTCCGTGTAGATGGGGTGAAAATCAGGGTGTGCTTCGATAAGATTTTTGACCTGTTCCTGGCCGAAGTTGAGAGCGGTAATTAATTTAGGATGAATTGCAGCTGGCTTGCTATGCATAGATTCTTCTTCCTAGTCCCAATCGAGAAATGGGGGCAATTTTCCACGCTCCTTGAGCGTGCCTACGATCCCGCTGGGAAAGAAAATCAGTACCAACGCCAATATTAGACCAGTCGCCACAATGTTCAACTCGGTAAAGCCAAGGTTAGCCACAAAGAACTCATTGACAGCGATAAAAAGAACGGCACCCACCACGGGCCCAGCTACGGTGCCCTTCCCACCCAAGACGGTCATTAGGACCAACTGAGCGGCCAGGATAATAAGAAGGAAGATGTTAGGCTTCAGATATGTCAGATAGTATCCCCAAATGCCACCGGCCATTCCGACAAAGAGACCGCTGATGCCAAAGGCCAGGATTTTATAATAACTGGTCGGAATACCAGCTACTTCAGCCTTGATTTCGTCTTGCGAAATGGCTCGCAACCCCAAACCAAACTTAGAGTGGCGGATGCGATAGGACATATAAACTGCCCCAATGGCGATGAACAGCATATAGTAGTAAAAAGGGAATTTCACCAAATCTAGTGAAATATCCAATAAAGGCGGCATGGTCATGCCATTTGTCCCACCAATATAGTCCCAGTTATCAAAGGTGATTTTGACCAGCATTACCATGGCGATGGTGGAAATAATGAATGCCGGTCCTCGGGTGCGTAAACTGATCAGGCCGACCAACAGACCGAGCGCCATGGACACCAAGCCTGCCAGAGGGGCGGTGAGAAACGGTGAGATGTCGAAGTACACCAGCAGCACGCCAGCGAAGTAACCCCCAACGGCGAAGAAGACATTGTGTCCAAGGGATGTGTACCCAGCGTAGCCGCCGATGATGTTCCAACTGGATGCCATGGCGATGTACATGAAGGTAAATAAGAGCATGTGCAACCAATAATTTAAACCACCCACCACAAACTGAAGCAAGGGGTACGAGACCAAGAGCATGAGCAGGACAGCCAAGAATATTTTTTGGCGCCTGGATGGCTTTTTCAGGGATTCTGTAGTTCGGATTGGTTTGACCTCATTCGATACCAACGTATCAGACATTCAAGCCTCCATCTTCTTGCCGAAGAGTCCCTGGGGACGGAAGAGCAGGATGATAAACAGTGCCAGGAAAAAGGTTATCGGTGACCAGGTAAAACCAAAGTAATGACCTACGAGGGCTGAAGAAATAGCCAAGATAAAGGCTCCGGCCAGAGCACCCCCCAGGCTGCCCATACCACCCAGGACGATCAAAGCCAACAGGATGGCAATCCATTCCCAATGTTTCCCAGGGTAAAAGGTGAAGAGAAATGACATCATCGATCCCGACGCCCCTGCCAGGGCCATACCGATCCCAAAGGCAACCATAGACATGCGCTCGACATTCACGCCAACCACCTGGGCCGCGGAAATGTTCTGCATGGTTGCCCGGATAGCATATCCTATGCGAGAGTATTTGAGGAATGCCCATAAAAGAGCGATCAGGCTGATGCTCATAAGGGTGGCATAGAACTGACCTGCAGATAAAATGTAGGGACCAAAGTGTAGGGCCTGAGTGGCGTAGGGTGGATTGGCGGAGCGATAGACATTACTAAAAAAGTATCCCAGTAAACCCTCCGCCATTAGTGCCAGGGCAAAGGTGAGTAAAACGGTTAATTCTCCAGTGCGCGCGGTCCCCTTGATTCGGGCAAAAAACAGCCAGTATACGGCAATCCCCACAAAAAACATGACTGGCATGGTGATAAAGATAGAAATGATCGGGTCGATATTATAGATCGTGAAGGCGAAGTAGGCGATATATGCCGCCAAGATCATGAATATCGCATGGGCGAGATTCACAATCCTCATCACGCCAAAGACGAGCGTGAGTCCCGAGGCCATCAAGGCATAAACACCACCCAAAGTCAACCCAAACAAAAGCACCTGGACAAACTCGTTCATGCCGTTTTCTCCTGACGGTCTTGTTTTTGACGGCCCAAGTACAGCTCCTGGATGCGAGGGTCATTAAGGATCGTGTTTGCCGGACCTTCGAAACGGTTATAACCTAGATCCAGAACACAACCCCAATCCGCACATTCCAATCCCTTGCGCGCATTTTGTTCAACCAGGATGATCGTCATTCCGGCGTCCTTTAGTTGGGCGATAATATCGAAAATGTATTGAGCGATCTTGGGTGCTAATCCCAGAGAAGGCTCGTCGAGCATGATCACTTCCGGTCGCAGGACGAGTGCTCGTCCGATGGCTAACATTTGCTGCTGCCCGCCGGAGAGGGTCTTGGCTTGTTGCGAGCCGCACTTTTCGAGAATGGGAAACATCACCAGGACTTCTTCTATCCTGTCTTCTAATTCTTTCCGGTTCCTCAGAATATAACCGCCCATGCGCAGATTTTCCTTGACGGACATATCAGGGAACAAGCAGCGATCCTGTGGTACGAAGCTGATGCCCCTTCTTAAAATTTCATCGGTTCGCAATTTGTTCAGGACCTCCCCTTTGAAGGTCACATTGCCCTCTCTGGGATGCAGCAGACCGCAGATCGCCCTCAAAAGTGTAGATTTTCCGGCGCCATTGGGGCCAATAATGCAATAAGTCTTGCCTTGCTCGATTTCCATAGACAGACCTTTGAGGATATCAGGCCCATCTCCATAGCCGGCTCTGATGTTATCAACTTCCAGCAACGCCATCGCTATTCTCCCAGGTATGCTTCTAACACTTCTTCATTGTTCTGGATGTCTTGCGGCGCCCCTTTGGCCAGCACGGTGCCATAAGCCATGACGATTATCGGATCGCATAGGTTCATGACCACATCCATGTTGTGCTCGACGATCAAAAAAGTGATGCCGCGCTTATTGAGCAGTTGGATGCGTTCTATAATGTCTTCCAGGAGTGCCGGGTTGACCCCACCTGCTGGTTCGTCGAGAAGAATTAGTCGAGGTTCGGTCATTAAGGTGGCGGCAAATTCCATCAACTTTTTCTGACCGTAGGATAAATTTTTGGATTTTTCATTGGCCAGATGGGTGATACCCACAAAATCTAATAATTCCATGGCGTGATCTCTTTCATGCTCTAACATGCTCCCTTTGAAGAGATCTGCGAAACTGGTGGTTGGTGATTGTACGATCAGGTTCTCGAGCAGAGTCATCTCTTGCAGATCACGGCTGATCTGGAAGGTACGGCTGACACCTCTTCGTGTGACCTGGTGAGGTTGCTTCCCCTCGATCCGCTCACCTTTATAAGTTATGCTCCCCGAATCTGGTTTGAGCAACCCGCTGATGAGGTTGAAAACCGTCGTCTTCCCGGCTCCATTAGGACCGATGAGCGCGGAAATGGAACCTTCTTCGACTTCGAAAGTACAGTCGTTAACAGCCTTAATCCCGCCAAAACTTTTTGATAATTCCTGAGTTTGTAATAATGCCATTAAAAATCACCTGTGCCCTGGTAATGCCAATATACAAGGTGCTTTATAAGCTAAACAAATTACAAGAACACTGATAGATTACGGATTATGACTGGGGCATTCGATACTAAATGCCCCAGTCATATAGATAAATCTTTAAACTTTTACCACTCTGGCTTGGGCCAGACTAAGTCCGATGTACCTGGGAATTCGCCAACTGGGTAGACAAATGCCAGATTGCCGTCTTGCCATTGCACCATGACAAAGTCGGCGTCTATGGGGAGACCTTTCTCATCCCAGTAGCGATCGCCGATGATGGTTTTTACGGGATCATCTGCAGTGCGTGCGCCGAACCATGCTATGATGTCGGCATTGTCGGTGCTGCCGGTGGCGCGCAC
>JBEQLH010000004.1:7561-18585 GCA_040326075.1 Anaerolineales bacterium | reverse complement strand
ACCGGCCGGTCAAGCAGGCCACCTTTCTCATTGATCAGGTCGACACATAGCTGGTAGCCATCGCGGTGTTTTTCTCCATTGATAGCGAAACCACCGGTTATCGGCAGCGAAGCGCCGATTTTAATGGGTTCTGCTTCCTCCGGAGGTGGTGCCTCCTCGGGTGGTGCTTCCTCGGTCTCAACTGGTGCAGGGGCTTCTGTGGTTGCAGTGCCGCCACAGGCAGCCAGCACAAAGCTGAGGATGATCATGCTGGTAAATAGGAACCATATTGTACGTTTCATGTCTTTCTGTCTCCTCCAAACATTTATTTTGATAGAGTCTATTGGTAATTAGTGAACAATATAAGTGGTTTACTTCATATAATATATATCTTTAGATTTGCACCTCCTTCCTCACTAAACCTCTTCCGCTATTCGTTCCCAGGTAATGTGGTAGTCAGGGACAGCTGCTCTAACAAAGCTATCCACGGGGCAGTAACGGGCGACCAGGTCTGACAATCGCTGCAGACGTTTTGGCGGTTCGTCAGTCCTGATTTTAATGGTGAGGTAAACGCCATTATAATGTACAGGCACGTCAGCCAGTCCTTTTCTACCACGGGTGTCTAAAATGCCCTCGGAATAGGTCTCAATGTTCTCATATTGAAAGCGGATTTTTTCAGCCATCCTGGCCGTGGATACGTTTATTCAAGCACATAGAGCAATCAAAATGTACTCGAGAGGGGACGGACCCCTGTTCTTCCCACCGCGCGATGGCGGCTCGTCGGAAATGACTGCTGGGAAGTCACGAACGTACACTTCAACTGCCGCATGATCGATCATTTTCCCACGGGCACGATTGGTAACGACGAATTCGCTCCCTTCTGATTGTGTCACGTTTTGTTCTCCTGCGGGCATTATCAACCAAATTTTCTAGTCTATTGGTTATTGTCGCCAATCCAATAGTGTGCTTTTTTAATCCAGTAAGGTTAATGGCTCCTCAATCAAGTCAGCCAGCGTTTCCAGGAATTGTGCACCCCTGGCACCGTCGATGGCCCTGTGATCGTAAGAGACACTGATGATCATCATCGGTTGAACGGCTGGCTGCCCGTTGACGGGAACCACGCGTTCTGCGATGCGACCAACTGCCAGGATAGCAGACTGGGGAGGGTTGAGTATGGCGTTGAAGATGTCCACACCGTACATGCCCAGGTTGCTGATGGTGAATGTACCACCCTGGAGATCCTCCAAGCGCAGTTTTCCATTCCTGGCAAGCTCGACCAGTTCATCGCGCCGGATGGCGATCTGGCTCAAGCTGAGTTGATCCGCCTGGTGGATCACCGGAACGATGAGACCTTCATCAACGGCCATAGCCAGGCCAATGTTGATCTCGTCGTTGAGTAATATTTCTCCATCATTCCAGGCTGCGTTTGCCTGTGGGTGCTGGCTCAGAGCTGCGCTGACCAGTCTGATCAATAGGTCGGTGTATGTGATGCGCTGCCCGGTGCGTTCTTTGGCCTGCGTTCTCCAGGCGACCAGCCGGCTGGCGTTGACCTCACGGATCAGGTAAAAATGAGGTGCGCTGTTCCAACTTTTGGTGACACGCTCTGCCATCCGCTGCCAGACGGTGCTGAGGGTAAGAGAAGTCATATGAGGTGTTTTGGATTCGATCGCCAGAATATCATCCACCAGAACAGCACCGTCGGGTCCCGCGCCGGTAATTGAGGTGATGTCAATTTCCCGCTCAGCTGCCAGGCGGCGTGCTTTCGGTGAGGCAGGCGCTAGTCGAGCGCCCATCTCCTTCCCACTCTGGGTTTTGATATATGCCAGCACATCAGCCTTCTGAATGCGATCACCAGCTGCTTTAACCAATGCCAGATCAATCCCATGTTCGGCAGCCATCTTCTGGGCTACTGGAGAAGCTGCTGAAGTTATCACTTTGGCTTCCGCCTTGGGGGCAATGCCTGGGGCTTCTTCCCGGCCTCCTTTTTGGGGCGTTGTCTCTTCAGGGATGGACTCGCCTGGTTCAAGGATCCAGGCGATGACCTGACCCACTGGGACTTCATCGCCTTCTTGAGCTCGGACACCACCCAGGGTACCGGAGCCGGCAGCTTCGATCTCGACCGTAGCTTTATCCGTTTCAACTTCCATGATTGGCTCACCCTCGACGACAACCGCACCTTCCACTTTTAACCAGGATATCAGTCTTCCAGTATCCTGTGCCATGCCAAGGACGGGCATAATCACTTTTGTAGCCAGTTTGGACCTCCTGAAACGGTTATCTTATTCGACATTTGTTTTGCCTTTCGATGTCACTACAAATAGAGCATGCATGCTCAGCGCGGGTCCAAAACCATCAATTCTTCACAAGGCCATTTGGTGATCACCTTGTGTCCATCTTCTGTGACGATAACTTGTGATTCGATCCTGGCGCCATCGTCATCTTCACCGTAAAATGTCTCCAGGGCGAAGTGCATACCCGCCTCAATGGGCACCGGGTAATCTAATGAGTATGCCCGTGAGATCCATGGTTTTTCGTGATGACTGAGACCGATACCGTGACCTAATGCCAGGGCGAAGGCTTCTTTCTCATTCTTGTAGCCCAGTTCCTTGGCCGACGGCCACTGAGCGGCGGCGTCTGCTGTGGTAATACCAGGGCGCACAACATCGATTGAAGCCTGCAGCCAATCCAGCGCCCGTTGGTAGACGTCTCTTTGGCGCTGGGTGGAGCGGGTGACGGCAAACGTGCGGTAATAACAGGTCGCATAGCCCAGGTAGTGGCTCATGATGTCGATGAAGACCAGGTCCCCGGGGCGAATCATTCTATCAGAAAAATCGTGGGGATGCGGGTTGCTCCTTGGACCTGAGACGCAGTTGATGCCACTGATCCGATCTACGCCGTGTTCGATCAGCCAGCCGGAGATCAAGGCCACAACTTCGTTCTCTCTCACGCCGGGTTTGACGAAATCGGCGACCTGGGCGTAAACCCCATCGACTAGAGAAGCTGATAGTTCGATGATCTGTAATTCCTCAGGGGACTTGATGATCCGTGCATCGAACATAGCATCGTAGCCATTGACAACCTTCAATCCTGCATCCTCCATGGCATCCAGGAAGTACATCTCTGTCTCGTCTACGCCAACCGGCATATCAGCGACCTTGTTCTCTTCAAGGATGGTTTTAATCTCCGCAACAGCGTTGCGAGACAGCTCGACGTTTAACGGGCGCACGTTGGCGCCCCGGTGCCAGGGCATGGAAGCGCGGATATTCTCCGGTTTCAGCCAGGGACATAGTTCTCGCTTGACGATCGCCGCTGTGCCCACTTCAAATAAAACCGGTTCCCCATCCCGCGGCAGTACACACCAGCGGAAATATTTGCCACGGGTCCACTCATGAAGATTTGTATTGGTAATATAGCGAATGTTGTCGTTATCAAAGCAGACCAGAGCACCAAGGTCATATATTTCCATTTGCTCCCTGGCTCTGGCTAACCTGTATTTTCTGAGTGCGTCGAAGTCTATGCGTTGTTCGACATCGGTGGCCATGGTTCCTAATGTCATGGTAAGTGACTCCTTCTCTGTTCGAGGGTTAAATGTCTAGGTTAATCCTGCGTTTGTTCTGGTGATTTCGTAAATAGCGCTCCAATCCTTTTCCGCCATTCCACTGGCCAAAGCTGTAAGGAACTTCTCACGGATCGCACTGGCGAAGATCAGCGGAGCGCGCACATCAGATGATGCCTGTAACATGAGTTCCACGTCTTTGTAGCCAGCGCTGAGTTTAAAAGCCGCTGGTTCGAATTCTTGCAGCCTCAACCTGGTCGTATATTCCTCCAGCACCGGATGTTGGAGGACCGTCATGATCAACTCTTGGGTAAACTCTGGTTCGATGCCGCTTTTCTCTGCGAATGTGTAGGTTTGCGAGAATAGCTCAATTAAGCTGACAAGAATAAAATTCATGGTCAGTTTGATGCTGTTGACTTTTTTGGGGTCGTCTCCCATGTAGATATGAGACCCCGAGTAAGCTTCGAACAAATTATTACATGCCTTAATCACTTTCTCATCCCCGGCGACATATGTGAGCAGGGTTCCAGCTGCGGCTGCATCGGGTCTTCCGAAAAGTGGTGCAGCAACGTAATGGCTGCCATTGGACTCGTGCAGTTCGGCCAGGGAAGCTGCGCAACTGGGGGAAATCGTCGCCGTGCCAATATGAATCCCACCTGGCTCTAATCCGGCCAGTAAGCCATCCTCACCTAATGTGCAATCGAGCTCTGTTTGGTCGTCCATCAAACAAGTGATGACTACATCCGCTCCTCGGGCGGCTTCCCGGGGAGAACTGGCTCCTTTAGCACCTGCGTCAAGCAATGATTTCATCTTCTCAGGTGTGCGGTTGTAAACGGTCAACTCAAAACCGGCATTGAGTATGTTTTTGGCAATAGGATTGCCCATCTTTCCCAGACCGATAAAGCCGACTTTTTGGATATTAATTTCCATTATTCCTCTATGAGCCAGATTAAGTCCGACCACACAAGTTCTTAGCCATTTCCGCCACGGTGTCCACAGTAGGGACGGTCAAGTCCTCCAAAGCTGGAGAGAAGGGAACCGGCACGTCCATGGCGCCCATGCGCTTGACCGGCGCGTCCAGGTAATAGAACGCGCTGTCTGCGATCACCGAGGCGATCTCAGCGGTAACACCATAACGTTCATAACCCTCGTCGACGACAATTGCCCGGCTCGTTTTTATTGCCGAATCAATCAGCGTCTTTTTGTCCAGTGGGTAGGTTGTGCGGGGATCAATCACTTCGGCGCTGAGACCAGCATCTTCAAGGATTTCAGCAGCACCCAGGGCAACGTGAACCATACTGCTGGTGGCGACAATGGTAATGTCCGTCCCTGCGCGCTTTATGTCCGCAACGCCGAAGGGGATAGTGTACTCCTCCTCGGGCACCGGTCCTTTTAGCTGGTACATCAGCTTGTCTTCGAAGAAGGCGACCGGGTTGTTATCACGAATTGCGGTTTTGAGCAGCCCTTTTGCATCGTAGGGGGTAGAGGGGACTGCCACCTTTAGGCCGGGGATATGACTGAGCAATGCATGCAGAGATTGGGAATGTTGGGCGGCTGAGCGGCGGGTCGCGCCAAGGGTGGTGCGCAATACCATGGGAACCTTTAGTTTACCACCTGACATGTAGTGCACTTTGGCTGCTTGATTCACCATTTGCTCCATGGTTAGAGGCACGAAGTCTCCAAACATGATATCAACAACCGGACGCATGCCGGTCATCGCCGCACCGACACCGATGCCGGTGATACCTGCCTCCGATATCGGAGAGTCGATGACCCGGTCCGGGCCGAATTCGTCTACCAAACCTTGAAGCACTTTAAAGGGGGTGCCTGCTTCGGCGACGTCTTCGCCGATGATAAACACGGTTGGGTCGCGACGCAGTTCTTCAGCTAATGCCTCGCGGATGGCACCTCCGAATGTGAGTTCGCGTCCGTTGCTACTCTGCGTAGACATGTTGGTCTACCTCGCTTACGTCAGGGTAGGGGGCATTGATAGCAAACTCCGCGCCGACTTCAACCTCGGCTTTTACTTCCACCTCAATTTGATCGAATATGTTTTGGTCGGCAAGATCCTGGTCGATCAGCCACCTGGAGAGTATCTTCAACGGATCGCGGTTCGTCTTCCAGTCTTGTTCTTCTTCCTTCGAGCGGTAGTATGTGCGGTCGATATCTCCGACGTGATGCCCGTGATAGCGGTAGGTGTTGCATAATAGAAATACCGGTCCACCTCCACTGCGAACCCGTTCCACCAGGCGGTTCATCGTCTCGTAAACGGCGCGGACATCCTGACCGTCCACAGTCTCGGTGTGAATTCCGAAGGCCTCTGGTCGAGCGGTGATCTCCCCGGCAGTTGTTTCGCTGTAATGGGTATATTCGTTATATAGGTTGTTCTCGCAAACGTAAATTATGGGTAATGTCCACAGGGAGGCCATGTTCATAACCTCATAGAACAGGCCTTGACCTAATGCGCCTTCGCCGAAAAAGCACACGGCTATGCGTCCGTCACCGAGGTGTTTTGCTGAAAACGCTGCGCCAGTGGCGATGCCCGCACTGCCACCAACAATAGCGTTGGCACCCAGGTTTCCAGAGTCTATGTCGGCGATGTGCATCGACCCGCCTTTACCCCGACAATAACCCGCCTCTTTACCCAGAAGTTCGGCGAACATGCGGTCGACACTGGCACCTTTGGCCAGACAATGACCATGCCCGCGGTGGGTGCTGGTTATGTAATCTTCGATCTTTAAGGCTTCACACACGCCTACGGCAATCGCCTCCTGCCCGATGTATAAGTGTGCCAGGCCTGGCATAAGGGCGCTGGTATAAAGCTCATTAACCTTCTCTTCAAAGGCGCGAATTCTGGCCATCTGCTGGTACATGTGGAGATAGTGTTCGCTGTCCACGTTTGAGGTGTGACCTTGGACTGAAGATTTATTGTTAGCCATTTCGCTCATTTTTTAAACCCGCCATACTGGCCAAGACTTCAAAGATGATGGCGAAATCTTCTTCTGTGAGACCCATGCCACGCGCAGCAGTGAGGAACTCGTTTGTAGCAGCTGTCGTCGGGAGGGGAACATCTAGCTGTTGGCCAAGTTCTTGGGCCAGGTTCAAATCTTTCTGCATCATGTTGACGTTGAACCAGGCCTCATCCGGCATGCCCAAGACGAATGGACCACGATATTTCACCATTGGAGAGGCGATGACGCTGTTTACCAATACTTCGACCGCCGTCTCGCGTTTGATGCCGCTCTTTTCTGCCAATAAAACTCCCTCACTGAAAGCCAGCATTTGGACAGCAAGACTCAGGTTGGTAGCGATTTTCATGGTTACAGCTAATCCGTTTTCGCCGACATATGTTGCCTTCGGGCCAATGTCCAGCAGGATAGGCTTGACCTGTTCGAAGACCGCTTCATCTCCAGCCACCATGATCGATAACTTTCCCATTTCCAATGTTTCTACACTTCCGGAAACGGGTGCGTCAAGCATGTGGGCACCTTTGTCTGATACCCTGGCTGCTAATTCACGGCTCATTGCTGGGCTGACGGTACTCATGTCAATATAAATTTTGCCTGGTTCCAACCTCGCCAACACGCCATCAGGACCGCCGGTCACGGCGAGCACGGCTTTGGTATTGGTTACCATGCTGAAGATCACATCGGCAGCCTCGACAACATCGCCGGGTGTATCCGCCCAATCCATCCCCGCCTCAATCAACCAGGTTGCTTTTGACTTTGTCCGGTTATAGCCGGTAACCTTGTGACCCGCGTCCAGTAGACGCTTAGCCATTCGCCCCCCCATCACCCCCAAGCCGATATATCCAAGGTTTGCCATGGTTACTCCTGTTTCAGATTCGCTTCCTCAGGAGAAAGCGTTGCTTCTATTTCTTTACGTGCTTGCACTAAATGGGATCGCATTGAGTCGCGAGCGGCTTTTGAATCATTCCTTTTAATTGCTTCTAATATGATTTTGTGATACGGTTGTCCCCGTTCTAAACCCCCATCAACACTTGCTGCCCGTATGCGATGTTCTCGTAAGAGTTCTACGAGCGAATCAATCAAAACGGGTATGAGCGCGTTGTTTGAACCTTGGGCGAGTGCCAGGTGGAAATCAAGATCGGCTTCAATATATGTGTCTGGATCATCCATCGCCTGATCCATCGCTTTTACCGCATCTTCCATGGACTGTATGTCTTCGCTGCAAGCTCGGACAGCGGCCAGAGCCGCAATCTCCGGCTCGAGAATTTCTCTCACCTCGATGAGATCTTTGATACCAGTTTCATTACCAATCCGAACCAGCATATCAATTGATTGGCGCACGACCATGGATGTGCTGTCGGTGACAAAAGTCCCCCTGCCGGGCTGAATTACGACCAACCCGCTTTGCATTAATGCTTTCATTGCTTCCCGGATGGCGGTTCGGCTGACTCCAAATTGTTCGGCCAACTCTCGTTCTGCTGGCAATCTGTCGCCGGGATGCAGCTCGCCATTCAGAATCCGCTCCTCAATTTGGGCGACGATCTGTTCGTAGAGTCTGCCGGAATGAATAGGTGTGTACATATGATATATCCAGGTAAATTTACCTATCTGGTATGATGGTATGATGTTATACCACATCTTACAACATTTCAAATATGCTGTCAACATTGATCGATATTTGTGATGGAATACACATGCTAATAACATCTGAATCTCCTGCGCTATTCAGCTCTGTTTTCAAATTGTTGTTTTGTAGTACTTAGCGATCCCAATCAATCAACCATATAAACCTGAAATTGATGACTTCCAGCTTTCCTTTAGGAAACAGCTGTTTCTTGTACAGGATGTTATAACCAGTTAGCGAAGCAACAGTTTAAGAAGAAATATTTTTCTACATAAATTCGTGTGAATTCTGTTTTTATTTGGAATGGAAGCCTTCTGACAGACTCCTATCTTCCATAATGAGGCCTCCCAAAGATGGATTCGAGATCCTTTAAGAAAATCCTCTTGACATAATGGAAATAGTTATATATTATTTTGATATCTGATATTTGATCAAATATCAGATAATAGGCACCATATGGCATCTCAACTCCATCGAACTGTAAAGAGCAACTTGGTTGAGGAGCTGCGCGACGCGATTATTCTGGGGGAATACGTCCCAGGTCAGTACCTCCGCTTGGAAGATATCGCTGCACGCTTTGATATCAGTACCACTCCCGTGCGGGAAGCCCTACGGGACTTAGAGGTGGAGGGCTTGGTTACCATTTTTCCCCACCGTGGTGCGGTCGTTACCCAATTGAGTGCGGATGATTTGTTAGACATTTATGAAGTTAGGGCGACTCTGGAGGAGATGGCCACTCGTTTGGCTGTTCCAAATATGGGAGAGGATACTTTTGCTCAATTGGAATTGTATATCGAGCAAATGGACGACCATCTTGGCGAGTTGGCCACGCTCGTCAAATTAAATCATAATTTCCACTACACACTCTATTGCGCATCGGGCAGACGTCACCTCTGCGAGCTCACAAGTATTTTGCGACGCCGGACACAGCACTATCTGCACGCCTATATCTCCCATCTTGGAGGTATGCCCGTAGCCCAGGAAGAACACCGGGCCGTAATCGAAGCCTGTAGGAGCGGCGAGGCTGAGCATGCCGCCAGGATCATTTACGAACATGTGAACCATGTTGGTAACTCGATTATTGAATATGTTCACGAGCAAGAAAGAGAAAAGGAATCGACGGTCTAAAGGTTATACATATTTCTCGCAAATTGAAAATAATAAAACAAAGGAGAGAATAAGAGATGCCTTCATCTACCGATAGTTTAGAGTTCTATGATCTGAGCCATCCCTGGGGAGATAAGGTGCCCCTTTGGCCCTATTTCCCAGACATTAAAATCGAACGTTTTCATTACCATGCTAAGTCCCGGGTGCTCTCGCAGCAAATCACCACCTTTATGCACAGCACCACACATACCGATGCGCCAGCGCACGTTATTGAGGGGACACCGTTTATGGATGAGGTTCCACTTGACCGCTTCTTTGGCACAGGCGTGGTCGTCTCCATCCCAAAGGGTAAATGGGAGAAAATTACCCCCGAGGATCTTGAGAAAGCTGAGCCAAAGATTGAACCTGGTGACATCGTGATCATAAATACCGGCTGGCACAAATACTGGGGTGATAGTGTCAAGTATTTCTGCTATTCACCTGGTCTTTATCTTGAGGCGGGAATTTGGTTAAAGGAAAAGGGGGTTAAAGGTGTAGGTGTTGATCAACAGGCACTTGACCACCCTCTTGCAACAGCAATCGGCCCCCATGGCCCAGGTGGACCAATCCTACCCTGGGTGAGTGAGGAATATGAGCAGGAGACGGGTAAAAAGGTCGCAGAAGAGTTCGCCTTGTGGGAACCATGTCACCGGCAATTGTTGGGCAACGGGATTGTTGGCTTTGAAAATGTCGGCGGAGACATAGATAAAGTCACAGGTAAACGCGTGACTATCGCGGCTTTCCCCTGGCGCTGGGTTAAGGGTGATGGCTGCATCGTACGCATGGTTGCAATTGTCGACCCAACAGGCGAGTTCCGTCTCTGAGTGATAAGGAGTATATAAAATGAAGGTAACCCGTTTAGAAGAAGCAATAAAATACAGTCCCCCAAAACACAGTGAGACAACCCATGCAATGTGGCTGCAGCATAAAAGCATCGGCTGTGATGCACCGTACTGGGTTGGTTGTTCATATTATCTACCGGGGGCAAAGGCAGATTGGGATGCTTCCCCACTAGATAAGATTTACATCATGCTTGAAGGTGAACTCACCATGGCGTTTGATGACCAGGAAGTCAAACTGGGCCCAATGGACTCGATCTTCATTGGACCTGGAGAGAATCGCGCGGTGCGCAACGACACCAACCGTGTGGCAACCATGCTGGTTGTGATGCCTTATCCACCAGAGTAAGAGAGGATATTATGGAGAACATACCTGACACCAAGACACTTTTTAACGTCACTGGAAAGGTAGCATTGATCACTGGCGCAAGCGGAGGATTTGGATCGGCGAGCGCAAAAGGTCTGGCGAAGGCAGGCGCGAAGGTGATGCTCACCGGACGGACAGAAGAAAAGCTTGAGGCGGTAGCAAAAGAGATTCAGGAAGCCGGATACACTGCGGCTTATGTCACAGGAAATCCTGCTGATGAGGATGACAATAAACGCATTGTCGCTGAGACTGTCAACCAGTTTGACGGTATTGATATTCTCATCACTGCTGCGGGTCTCAGCCGGGTCCAACCGATCACCGAATTCCCGGTTGAAGAATTCGAAGAGATTATGGACGTCAACGTAAAAGGGAGCTGGTTGATCAGCAGGGAAGTTGGTCGGGTGATGATTGACCAGGGACGGGGCGGCAAAGTAATCCTGGTTTCTTCTACGCGCGGCTTGCTTGGTATGAAGAACTACACCGGGTACGCGACCTCGAAAGGTGCAGTACATATCTTGACTCGCTCTCTGGCTTGTGAGTGGGG
>JBEQLH010000004.1:1332-7461 GCA_040326075.1 Anaerolineales bacterium | reverse complement strand
CGACCTCGAAAGGTGCAGTACATATCTTGACTCGCTCTCTGGCTTGTGAGTGGGGTGAGTATGGCATCAATGTAAATGCGATTGCTCCCACGGTTTTCCGCACCGGGCTCACACAATGGATGTTCGATGATCAAGAACGTTACAAGGTATTCCTGAGACGGATCCCCATAGGCCGTCTGGGTGAGCCAGAAGATTTCATTGGGGCCGTACTCTATTTGTCGTCACACGCCTCAGACTTTATGACCGGCGCAATCATGTATGTGGATGGCGGATACACCGCAGGATAATGAGAGACATGTCTACCCCAGAACAAATCACTATAGTTGGGGCCGGCTTGATGGGGCACGGCATGGCACAAATCTTTGCTGTCCATGGTCACAAGGTATTGCTGGTTGATGTCAACGAAGACCTGCTCAACTCAGCGAAAGACCGCATTCGGGCAAACCTCAAAAACATGCATCAAAAAGGGGTTGAGTTTGGGTCAATCGAAGAAATTATCGAAAACGTTTACCCCACCCCTGATCTGGGCACTGCATGCAAGGGCAGTGCGTTTATTTTTGAAGCTGTATTTGAGGATTTAGAATTAAAACAGCAGCTTTTCGCCGACCTGGATAGCCTGTGCCCATCAAACATCATTCTCTGCAGCAATACTTCTGTGATAAGCATCACTGAAATTGCAGAGAAAGCGGTACATCGCGAGCGTATCGTTGGCACTCACTTCTGGAATCCGCCGTATCTGATCCCCTTAGTAGAAGTGGTGCGCGCTGAGGAAAGCGCCGACCGGTGCATTTCCAAGACATATGACTTACTTGTGCGTGTCGGTAAACATCCCGTTCATGTGCATAAAGATGTTCCCGGATTTGTTGGAAATCGTTTGCAGCATGCTCTATGGCGCGAAGCATTTGCAATAATTGATGAAGGGATTTGCGATCCGGCGACTGTTGATGAGGTTATCCGTAACGGGTTCGGCTTACGCCTGCCAATCCTTGGCCCCGTCGAGACCGCCGACATGATTGGGCTTGACCTCACCCTTGCGATACACAACTATATCTTGAAATACATCAACGCAGATCCAACCCCATCTACCACACTACAAGCAAAAGTTGAAACAGGAGAGCTGGGATTCAAATCCGGGAGTGGATTCCTGGAATGGTCGGACTCTAGCATCACCGAATCGCGAGAGCGCCTGATGGCATATCTTACAAACATCTACGCTCAACAGCAGAAACAGGGGAAAGGAGGAAATTGATTAACCAAATCTCAACAACAGCCACAAATAACTTCAAAAAGGAAATTGTAGTCCAGAGATAATAGGAGCGAGAAATGAAAAAAAATATATTGATTGTGCTCATGCTGATCGTATTCCTGACACTCACTGCCTGTACCACAACAACACCCGCGACGACCGAACCAGAAGAGGTTGCTACCGAGGAAATGGCCCCCGAAGAGGCAGCACCAACCGGACCTGAGACCATTAAGATTGGCACCAGTGCTCCAGTATCCGGTATGTTTGGAGGTTTTGGAGAAGGTTGCACCTGGGGTGCACAGGCGGCCGTGGACGATATTAACGCCCAAGGTGGAATCTATGTGAAAGAATTTGACCGCAAGATTCCTGTGGAATATATCGTCGTCGATAACGAGAGCGATCCGAGTAAGTCAGGAAGTCTCGCTGAAGACCTGATTTTGCGCGATGAGGTAGACTTGCTATACTCTGTCGACTCATCCCCATCCATCCACATCCCAATCGCTGAAGTGGCTGAAAAGCATGGCGTACCGCATATCGTCGGAGGAGGCCCACTTGAGCCCTGGATGGGTGCGCGCAGCGAAACAGAGTCAAATTGGTCGTACACATGGTTCCCCGGTTTTGGAATAGCCACTCCGCCTCCAGAGGGAGATCCCAAGTATGGTTTGCCCGGATACACCATCAAGGATTCATGGTTCGCCGTCCTGGATGACTTTGGCGATCAGACCAACAAAGTGGCTGGTGTCTTCGCCACAGACGAGCCTGACGGCATCGGCTGGTACGGTTTGTTCCCCGGCCTCCTGGAAGAATGGGGAGCCACCGTTATTGGTGTAGAAGACAAGCTGGGTTTCTACCCCATTGGCACAACTGACTTCTCGGCCATGTGCAACGAGTGGAAGGAGAATGAGGTCGAAATATTGTGGGGGAATGTACCAGGACCTGAGTTTGCTACCCTATATCGGCAGTGCAAGCAGCTGGGTTTCAATCCTAAGATCGTCATGGTAGGAAGGGCGCCGCTCTTCTACACTGACGTACAGGCCTGGGGCGGAGATTTGCCACAAGGGGTCGGCACCGAGATCTGGTGGGACCCGGAGTATACCGGCCCAGGTATTGGTGATACGACTCCACAGTCACTCGCCGATAGATGGAACGAAGATACAGGCGACCCACTTAACCGCTGCATTGGACACGGCTATGCTCCCCTGCAAGTCCTCTTTGATGCAGTCGAAAGAGCAGGTACGCTCGACAAAGCAGCGATCAATGCAGCTATGGCAGAGACTGACCTGAATACGGTTAACTACCAGGTCAAGTTTGATCCGGATACGCACTTTAGCTGGATTCCGCTCTTCGTGGGACAGTGGCAGAAGACGGACCAACCCTGGGTTTGGGAGTTAGGAATCACCCACTCAGAACACGATTTCTTAGCGCCCTCCAAGGATTTCATCTTCCCAGTTCCAGCTGAGTGAGAATGATATCTAAGGATTAAATTCTTTGGGATAGGACTAGTACATCCCCCTGGTCCTATCCCTCATATCTTCAAATATGGCGAGAGTTGCCTGACTTTTCCAGTTCAAACATGGTTGACCGCTACGTTCGCGTGTGAGTGATCGAAGGACCCTGACCAATCCTACAACGAAGAAGGTGAGCCCTTGGATGAGCCGATCCTATCCATAAACGGTGTAAGCAAGCGTTTCGGGGGTCTGCAGGCAGTTAATAATGTAAGTTTTAACCTTCCAAAGGGCGAAATTATGGGCTTGATGGGTCCCAATGGTGCCGGTAAGACTACGTTGGTGAACGTTATTTGCGGTTTTTATAAACCGGATTCGGGCACGATTAATTTTAATGGAAAGGATATTACGCGGCTTCGTGCACACCAGGTCTGTCACCATGGAATAGCGAGGACTTACCAAATTCCGCAACCATTTGGAGAATTGACAGTGCTGCAAAACGTGATCGTAGCAGCAATGTTCGGTAGGGGGATCAGTCAATCTGCCGCTGTTCGTGAGGCACCTAAAATGCTTCACCTCACCGACCTCTCGGACAAGAAAGATGTACTGGCCAAAGACATGTCCACAATAGCACTCAAGCGCCTGGAAGTTGCCAGGGCCTTGGCAACAGATCCAACGGTTTTGCTGGTTGATGAGGCTGCCGCCGGTTTGAATGAGGCGGAGCTCCCCCGGATGATGGAGATCCTGGAAAACATTCGCCAGACAGGGATCACGATCATTCTGATCGAGCATGTGATGAAAGTAATGCGGGAAGCTGTGGATAATATTCTGGTGATGGATGAAGGTGCGACTATCGCCTCTGGTACACCCGAAGAGGTGATGAAAGACAAGAGAGTAATAGAATGTTATCTAGGTGAATTCGCTTGAGCAGAAGATGTCACCTGCTGGAGTAAACGAAAGGATCATCAGGTAAATGTCGGAAGAAGTATTGCTTCAGGTCAACAATATCGATGTTTTTTATGGCAATTTGCAGGTTTTGTGGGATATCTCCTTAGTTGTTAATAGCGGCGAGATTGTAGCCATAGCCGGAGCCAATGGAGCGGGTAAAACCACGTTGCTGAAGACAATCTCGGGGGTACTTCATCCCGCTCAAGGCAGTATTGAATTTGCGGGAAAGGGTATCACCAAAATGCAAGCATCCGATATCGTTGGGCAGGGTATCTCTCAAATTCCAGAAGGGAGACAATTATTTCCTGAAATGACCGTGGCGCAAAATCTTTTTATCGGTTCCTATAACCGGGGAGCGAGAGCCAAGCGAGATCAAAACCTGACCCGAGTGTATGAACTCTTCCCCGTACTTGAAGAGCGAAAAAAACAACTTGCCAAGACCCTGAGCGGTGGCGAGCAGCAGATGGTGGCTATCGGTCGTGGTTTGATGGCCAATCCCAGGTTGATGATTATCGATGAAATGTCACTCGGTCTCAGCCCCCTGATTGTTAGTGAGTTGTTTCAAGTTCTGAACGAGATCAGAAATCGTGGCATTACGATCCTCTTGGTTGAGCAGAATGTATGGCAAACCTTAAAGAAAGCGGATCGGGCATACGTCATCGAAACTGGCCGGATCGTATTGAGCGGGAAAGCGAACGATCTCATGGATGAGGAGGATGTAAGGAATGCTTATTTTGGTGAATAGTTATGGTTTAAGCGGGATGGGTTGGAGACAATGGAACTACTAAGCGACCTGGCATCACCGATCATCTTTGGGATCCTTCTTGGCGGACTGTACGTGGTGATTGCACTGGGCTTGTCACTGGTTTTTGGGGTCATGAAAGTGATCAATGTGGCTCATGGGACTCTGGTAATACTTGCCAGTTACCTGGCTTTCTTTGCCCTATCGCAATGGGCGGTAGACCCAATTCTGTGGCTGCTGCCGGGTATCCCATTGTTCTTTGTCCTCGGTCTCCTGATAGAGAAATACCTCCTCAACCGCGCTATAAAAATGTCGGCGGATGCTGCCCTGATCATTGCATTTGGCATCGCTCTGATCATCCAGAATGCTGTCCAGATCATCTGGACTCCACAATCAAGATCTTTGATAACGGATTATTCCTTTGAATCTTTTCAGATAGGTAATGTATATATCCCCCTTGTATATATTCTCGATTTTGCCGTAGCCCTGATCGTGATGCTGGCCATCCATCAATTCCTTAATAGAACTTATCTTGGCCAATCAATTACCGCAGCGTCACAGGATAAGGAGGCGGCAGAGCTTATGGGGATCAATTCGACCAGAGTGTATCAGGTCGCTTTTGGGATTGCCATGGCGCTGGGTGCAATAGCAGGCGTATTCTTTGGGTTAACTTTTCCATTCAACCCAACATCGGGAAACGCCCTCTTAATTATCGCCTTTGGGGTGATTATATTGGGAGGTTTGGGCAGCATGGTCGGGACTTTTATCGGCGGTATGATCTTCGGTTTATCTCAAACGCTAGGTGGGCATTTCTTCGGACCGACTGGCCAGCTGCTTGTTCCATTTTTAATGGTGCTCGTGGTTCTGACGATCAGGCCCCAGGGTTTATTCGGGCGGTAGAGGACATATGGTAAATACACTGCGCCGACATCGATCATTGATATTGCTGGGAGTGGTTGCGATCGCCCTGGCCCTGTTGCCGCTATTTAACCCTCCTCAGACCTGGATCCTGTATTTGTTCTATTTCTTTGTCTTCCTGGCCGCGGCGAACATGTGGAACTTGCTGGCTGGTTTCAGCGGATTGCTGGCACTTTGTCCGGCTGCATTTATTGGGTTGGCAGGCTATACCATGACCATCCTGACCTGGCTTTCTATTCCGTTTTATGTAGGGATAATTGCCGGTGGCGTTGTCGCAGCTTTATTCGCAATGCTTATTTCATTCTCTGTTTTCAGGATGAAGGGTATCTATTTCGCTATCGGAACGCTGGTTGTACCAGCGATTCTGCGGCTTGTGTTTCTTCGCTGGCGACCGGTTGGGGGCGAACTGCAAGGTGGAGGAGCAGGCTATATGATAAAAGGGGTGAGCGGCGTCCCATCAGAGATTACCTATTGGCTGGGACTTGTTATCGGTCTTATTTCGGTCATCCTGATCGCGGTCATCTTGCGTTCGAAATTTGGGTTAGGGCTTGCTGCGGTTCGAGATAATGATGTCAGCGCCGCAAGTTCAGGGATAAATGTTTTCAGATTAAAGCTGTATTCATTTATCATTGCCGCTTTCGTAATGGGTATGGCCGGGGCTGTATTCTACGCTTATCAAGGATACATCGAACCCAATAGTGCTTTCGATATAAGCTGGTTAATGATCGTATTGCTGGCCACAGTTATTGGGGGCATAGGGTTGCAATGGGGACCATTTGTTGGCACGATCATTGTCGTAATTTTAGAGTTTCAACTGGCCAGATACGCCG
>JBEQLH010000004.1:0-1232 GCA_040326075.1 Anaerolineales bacterium | reverse complement strand
TTTGTTGGCACGATCATTGTCGTAATTTTAGAGTTTCAACTGGCCAGATACGCCGGATACAGTCTGCTGATTCAGGGCATTATTTTGCTGATTATTATGCTGGTGGCACCAAAAGGTATATTAGGATTTGTCCGCGACTGGCGTAAAAATGGGGGCATGTGGGCTCGATTTAGGATGTCGACCCAGCGAGCGGACTCGCTCCCAAAAGCAGGTAAGGATTGATTGTTCCGGTCGTTGTTTGTTATGTTAAATTTGGTATTTATGCTTATTGGTGCCGAGATTGAGGATGAAAATCGAAGAGTTTATGATCATGTAAGGAGGCTTGTCAATGGGTAATGTAGAGAAGTTGACCAACGGTACAACGGGCGGTCCGGTTTTTGTCTATGTACAAGATGGCAAAATTATACGTATCACCCCCATGGAATTTGACGAGGATGATGCGTCATCTTGGGTCATTGAAGCGCGGGATAAAGAGTTTTCCCCACCCCGGAAGACGACAATTTCTCCCTATTCGCTGGCCTGGCGTTCGATGGTTTATTCACCAAAACGATTGCTCTACCCTCTCAAGCGGGTCGATTTCGATCCTGATGGAGAACGGAACTGCACTCGCAGAGGCGAATCTGAATATGAACGCATCAGTTGGGAAGAAGCGGCGGAAATCGTCACCAGTGAGATTAAGCGCATTAAACGCGAATATGGGGCAGCTGCAATCATGTCCACACCTGGCTCTCACCACCTATGGGGCCATGTGGGCTACCGTCACAGCGCTCTGCTCAGATTTATGAATCTGGTTGGCTTTACCTATGCGGATCACAATCCGGATAGCTGGGAAGGCTGGCACTGGGGTGGTATGCATCAATGGGGGTTCAGCCACAGGTTGGGAATCCCGGAACAGTATGACTTGCTGGAAGATGCGCTCAAGAACACGGAAACGATCATTTTCTGGTCCAGCGATCCAGAGTCTACCAGCGGTATTTACTCTGCCTTCGAGAGCACCATCCGCCGCCAATGGCTGAAGGACCTGGGAGTCAAGATGATCTTCATCGATCCCTTCTACAATCACACGGCTGGCTTGTTCGCCGATAAGTGGTTTGCCCCGCGGCCGGGCACAGACAATGCCATGGCTTGCGCAATTGCTTACGTCTGGATAACCGAGGATCTTTATGACAAGGAATACATCGCCACGCGGACAAAGGGTTTTGATAAATGGAAAGACTATATCCTGGGAGTAG
>JBEQLH010000059.1:4739-13610 GCA_040326075.1 Anaerolineales bacterium | reverse complement strand
CACTTAACTCCCAAATGGTCAAGGGACTTGGGGATTAAAGAGCATTTTGTACCATACCGCATAACGCGAGGTGAAGTGGATAAACGGTGATGAAAGGCGGGTTTCAAATTTCGCCTGGGATATTACTTCTCTCAAGCCCTCCGCATCATGAAATTCTGGCAGCAGCATGGCAGCCCGGCCAATTTCAAAGGCCGAATGAGCATCTGATCCAACCGTACCGCATAACTCGTGTTCGGCAGCAAATTTCTCAGCCTGGCGGTTGCTATCGGCCGACATGCAGCGCGCGTTGAAGACTTCTATCGCATCAATCAGGGGCGCGATCTCCAGCAAATCAGGCAGCTCCCAATGTCCCCTCCGCATTGAGTCGAAAGGATGCGAGACGCTGATAAAAGCACCCTGGTCTCTAAGAATGTCAATTGTCTCATGCGGTGACAGACCAGCAGGTATTTCTTCCTCTATAAATGCAGCTAAAAGTTCCCCCTTTTGGGTCAGGATCTCTTCACCTACAATCACCCTCTGCGGATCGATTTTTTGAGCATGAAATGCCCCGGCGGTGGTGTTGTGGTCGGTGATCACAATCCGATCGATGCCTTTCTTCCGGCAGGTATCGATCAGTTTCTCAGCGGTCACCAGACTGTCTTTGGAATAGATTGTATGACAGTGGAATTCTACGCGCAGATCGTTTATATCCATGGGAAATAATTTCAGCGTGTATCCGTGTGCTAGTTTCTTCTTTTCAACAAATAAGCCATACCCACAGCTGCAGTGGTCAAAATGGTTAATCCAACCACAGCCTGCATGATCGTCTTTGGCTCCATACCGGGCATTACCACGCTGCCATCCCCATAAGATTGGAACAGCTTCCCCCACCTGTTCTGCAGTGCTGCGGCCACGCGTTTGCGACCCACGAAGGGATACCAATAGACATTGTGGTAGAAATTGCTGGCAAAATATGACCAGGGGACCAGGGGAGATTGCAGCAGGATTTTCTCTAGTGGCTTCAAGGGGCCATGGTAGATCATGTGCTGCCCCCGGCTGGCAAAGGTATCCTCCCGCTTGAAGTTCCAGGGGGCTTCTTGTTCAATATCATAACCGACGATCTCAATCTGGCGCGGATCACCAATCCCCAATCCCAACTCGTGCGCTTTATTGATAAAGCGCAGGCTGAGTGGATCGAATCCCTGCAGTTTGGCAGAGACGGCGTCGATAGCCACCTGATCCGCAGAGGCCAGCAAGATGTTCTTTTCGTGCCAGCGCATGGCGCGTGGTCCTGGACCATCCCCAGCGAAGGTGCCATCCATCACGGCAAAAATGCCTGGGTGGATATCCTGTTGGATGGCGAGTAAATCGACGATCGTGTCATGGATGACCGCGTGTGTCCAGTGGCGATTCCGATGCAGCAACCCACCGAAGGCATTTTTCATCGCGCCAGTGATGGTGGTAAATACATGAGTCTTTACGGTTGGCAATTGGATGATGTTCATCCCAACCAGTGCCTTCGGTATAAAGACTCCATCTGGATAAACCTTATCCAGCACCAGGAATGGGCGTTTAGGTTTGTATTCAATCCATTCGAAATCCTCGTTGTAAAGGTAAAGACAAGGAACACCATACTTATCAGTGACAAATTTATGCTTATTGTTAACCTCTGCGTCCTCGGTATTAACCACTACTGTGTCGTTGTGGACTCCTACTAAATCAGAATAACCTGCATTTTGCAAGGTGCGGATTACACCTTCCAACTGCCAGGGTGTAGTGGAGCAAGCAGGATACCAGGTCTGCCAGGATATATTGATCTTCAAACCCGTTTGGTTTTCCTTTGGTAGAGCTGCTTCGAAGCCTGCCAGATGCATGAGTTTTTCGTTATCTTCAAGCACCGTTTCAGGAGTTGTTTTTAATACCGCGACTTTACCCTTACCGGGAAAATCTGTCATTGTTTGGTTCTCCTTACATGATCGATCATTATCAAAAATAATTATGCAGCGATTTGAACCATCCGGTTTCTCAGGTGCTGTGTCTAAAGTATGCAATGATTATGCTCAGAATTATTGCAGCTCCAGCCTGGCATACAATCAGGGATCTTGTGACACCTGTAAATACTATCCAAATGATAATTCACAGGGCAGATTGGATGAAACCCACCTTATACGGTATGCCGCTTCCCGTGGATGATTTCCATCCCATTGTAACAATTCTTGTTAAGAATTACGAGTTGGATTGCAAGATGAATACCATAAATTACAATTTTGTTATACAATCATTCCAGCATGAGCGATCAACCACGTAAGCGAAGTCCCTGGAGACTGAGCCTCATCGTATTTGTGGGGGTTGTAGTATTTTATTTCTTCCTTGCTCGCCCGGCAGAACCAGTTCATGACTTGACTGTGAATGAAGACCTGGCTTATCTCGCATTGGGAAGAGCAGGCATGGTGATCGTGGATGTGTCTGCAGCTGAAGAAGCTGACCAGGTCGGTTCCTTTGATACCTTGGGGATTGCGAACGCAGTTGCTGTTGAAGGAAACTATGCCTATATTGCTGATGGTCGGGAGGGATTACGGATAATTGATGTCTCCACACCTCAGTCTCCCCGCGAAATAAGCGCTCATGACACTCCCGGATATGCAAGTGATGTTGATGTGGCGAAAAGCATTGCCTATCTTGCGGATGGTAAATCTGGCCTGATAATAATTAATATTGAAGATCAATCCTTTCCAGCCAGGCTCAGCACCTTTTTGACCAATAATCTTGTCCAGACGGTAGCAGTACGGGGGAAATATGCTTACCTGGGAGATAACAAAAATAATCTGCAGGTGGTCAATATCTCCAACCCCAAAAAACCTGAAGAAGTTGCCATTCTAGATGTTGGGGCTGAAATTGAAGACATGGATATCCAAACCAACCGTGCGTACCTGGCAACCGGGGAGCAGGGTATGGTGGTCGTGGATATCACAAACCCAGAACAGCCAGCCATCCTCAATTCCGTCGATACGCCCGGAAATGTACAAGATGTTGCAGTTAACGGAAACACCATTGCTTTCCTGGCCGATGGTCGGAACGGGTTGTTGGTCTACGATATATCCGATCTCAATGCGGTTGAGGCGGTGGGATCATTCACAAATGTATTGAATGCCAACCAGGTGGAATTGAGTGGGAATGGCTTGTACCTCTCAGATAAAGACAGCGCACTCTATGTTGTGGACGCTGATCTAGATTTCACAACCCGGCGAATCACCAGCACTGAGAAACAGCAGGGCCGTGCACAGGCAGTAGCAGTTGGTGAGCGTTTTGCGTACCTGGCCTACGCTGATCAAGGTTTGCGGGTGATCGATATAACAAACTCCGCGGCGCCATGGGAGACAAGTGTGTATGACAGCCCTGGTGAGGCTATCGGAGTGACACTCTCGGGAGATTTTATTTATCTGGCGGATGGGACTTCTGGAATGAGGGTGCTGTTCCTTGAATCGCCCGACTCTGCTAATCCTCAGGTGGCTGAAGTAGCTGTTGTTGACACGCCAGGTGAGGCCAGTAATGTCGCTGTGGTCGCACAAACTGCCTACCTTGCGGATGGTTCTGGTGGGATGAGGGTCATCAGCATGGTTAATCCTGGACAGCCCGAAACGCTGGGCTGGGAGGACACACCTGGTAGCGCAATGGATGTAGCAGTACTGGGAGACTATGCTTATGTCGCTGATGGCATTTCTGGTCTGCAAATAATCAATGTATTGGATGAGACGATACCAACAAGAGTTGGCGCGTATGACACACCAGGAGAAGCCAGGGCGGTGGTAGTGAGTAGAACCGTCGAGCCCGATGCAAGAACATTGGTTTATATCGCGGATGGAGAGGGGGGGCTGCGCGTGATCGACGCAACCGATCCACTGATCCCGATTGAAATTGGCAGCTTTACTGCTTATGAAACCGTCCTCGATGTGTTCATATCTGGGAGTAATGCATATCTGTCGACCGGCAGCCTTGGTATGCGGATAGTTGACATCACCGATCCAGCCAATCTTATTGAAGTTGGATTTTCCGACACACCTGGGCAGGCGCTTGGACTTGACCTGCTTGGTCAAAAAACTTACGTGGCAGACGATACTCGCGGTCTGCGCATCCTGGATGTCTCTGATCCAGTCGGACCTATTGAAGTTGGATTCTATGATGTACCCAGGATAGTAAGAGGTGTCGTAATCGATGGAAATTACGCTTATTTGACCAATCTCGAAAGCGGTTTTCGAATTGCAGATATAAGTGATCCTCGTCGCATAAGGCAGGTCGGACATTATGACCAGGGTGGAATTGTAGAAGATATCGCTATCCAGGAAGGTGTTGCCTATCTCGCTGATGCAAATGGTTTGCAAAGTGTTGATGTGCAGGATCAAAAGAATCCCACCTCATTAGGTTCATTAGACTTTCCGGGCAGATCTACATCAGTATTTGTGGTAAAGGATGTGGCCTATGTTACGGAAAATGAGTTTGGTTTGCGCATAGCTGATATCCAGGAGCCAACGACCATTCAACCAATCAGCAGCATGCCTACAGTGGGATCACCTCAGGATGTCTATGTCGCTGGAAACTATGCCTATATTGCAGTTGGTGCAGCTGGTCTGCAAATAGTGAATGTGGCAAACCCACAGGATCCAAAGACAGCCAGTGTGATCGATCAATTCCAGGATGCCAACAGCGTGATCGTAAGGGGCGAATATGCTTACTTAGCCGATGGGCAGAACGGGGTATGGGTGATCGACGTTAGCAAACCAGTTGCGCCGGAAACGGTAGCCTTCCTGGATACGCCAGGAACTGCACTTGATCTGGAAGATTCTGGTGTGTATCTATTTGTGGCAGACGGAAACGAAGGGGTTCAAATCGTAGACATTCTTAACCCAAAGGATCCAGCGATTATTGGAGGGATGGTCCTGGCGGGGAACAGTCTGAACCTGGATGTGGAGTGGAGATCTGCTGGTGAAGGAAATCCAGGCAGCTTCTTCATTTACGTGGCAAAAGGGGATCGTGGATTAGAAATTCTAGCTGCCGGGAAAGGGGTCAATGCTTTGGTAGCTGGACTGTACGAAACGCCTGGCATGGCTCCCATAGTTCAGGTGGTACAGGATGGTTTACCCCTGGTCAGCAGCCCGGGTAAAGAGAAAAGTGCCAGAACTGTCCAGCAAACATTATTTGATATTGTCGTGATCGGTATTCTGGGTCTCCTGGTCTGGCTGGCTTTCTTCGCCCAATTCTTATTACCTTTAAGGAGCTTGCAGGATAGATGGGCGGCTTCCAACCGATTGATCCGTTATTTGTTTAGGTCACATGGACCTGCAATTCGCATTGAAAATGGCAGGGTGATCAAGAGTCATGGGGAGGAAGACCGAAGCGGTCCCGGGGTTATCCTTCTGGATTCAGCCAGCGCGGCTATGCTGCGCACCAAGACTGCCTTCAAGCGTGGAATTGGTCCGGGTGTGGTTTTTACCGAGGATGGGGAGTTCCTTCATCAGGAAGCGGTTGATTTGCATACCCAGGTCAGACCATTACCGCCACTTGGTCCTCTAGGTGATGAAGATCCATTCTCCCCATGGATCAAAAGGAAAGAAGATGAAAAGGAATTCCAGGCCAGACAGGACCGGCGAAAGGAAACCAGTGGTTTAACTCGCGATGGCGTGGAAATCGTCTCAAACATATTGGCGGTTGTTAAGACAAAGAGTCTTCAAGGTCAAGGCGGGACGCGGTATGGTTTTAATTCAAGTTCAGTCCGCCTGGCGGTCACTCGTGAAGGTGTGGTGCCGAATGGTCTTCGCAATATCCCCTGGCATGAAGTACCTGCATATCTGGCGGTTGATGTATGGCGGGAGTACCTGGGCAAATTTACCCTCACAGAACTTTTCTCCACCCCAGATCTGAATGGTAACCCACAATCTGATCGATTGGATGATGGAAAACAGCAAACTTATACTGCAGAAAGCGAAACCCGGTTGGAACAAATTCTACGCTTGGTGTCCATGCGTTTGACGCAAGCCCAGATTCCAAAATTGGATGAATACGGACGGGACTGCAATGAAATGCACGCCAGCCGAGAGTTTCAGATACTTGAAGAAATGGGTATTCAGGTCAAAGACATTTCTATCAGCAGGATCAGGCTGCCGGGAACGGTTGAATCGCAGCTAGTTCACCAGTGGCTATCCACCTGGTTAGTCCGAGCTACCAGGGAGCGAGATGCCGTAGAACGAAGACGAAACCTGGCCAGGGAGATAGGTAAAGAAAAGGCATTATTGGAATTTGCTGAGAGTGCGGCGCGAAATTTAGGAGAAGCACTGGTTGACGACGATGGAAACACAATTCCGGTAGACAGCAAACAGCGACCTGGTTTGGGCGCAAGCCTGGAATTGCTGGTGATGGGAACCCAACAATTAGTTGCTCGGAACACAACACTTCAGAAATGGTTGTTGAATGAGAAATCTGTCTTGATGAAATTACTTGAATGGTCCAGGAGGTAATGAATTGTACTCACGGATCTTAGCCAGGTCACTTTGGGATAGTGTTTTATCCCATCTGGTAGGCATGGTGGTAACAACCAGCCGCAAAGGAGCTGCGCTCCGGCGATTGGCATTGATCTTAATTGGGGGGATATTATGGGCGGGCATTGCCTTCGCGCTCCATCCCTACACTCCAAATAGTGAGCCATTGCGCAGCTTGATGGAATATCCAATCCGAGCTCTTTTTGCTCCTGATGTCTTGAAGCACGTTCTGATCGGTGCATTTGTGTTCTGGTTAGCTTACCGGGTGGCGGCGATTTATCTTGCTGATATATTCGAGCTGCGGGATGTGCGCATTGCCGAACGGTTCATCCGGCAGTCAGCATTTGCCAGCCAATATGATGTGATTGAGATCAAGAATGGTGAGGTTTCGCAGAAAGATCAAAAATCACCAATTTTCTTAATCGGAGGTCCAGGTAAAGTTCGGGTATACCTTGAGAATGCTGCCTTATTTGAGAAAATTGGCGGCACGCCTCACGTGATCGAACCGACGACCCCCAAGAGTAGTTCAGAATCGAAGCAGAGGAGTGACAATCAATCCTGGATTACCAGAATGGGGAAAACTTTTGGTTCGCTCTCCAGGTTGGAACGGTCTGGTACCACTTCCCACCAGGACGGAGCCAGGATGTTGAAGAGTTTTGAACGGTATCGGAGTGTGATCGATCTGCGCGATCAGGTTGCGGAGATTTCAGTTGAAGGGCGGACGAGAGACGGTATTGCGATCCAGGCAAAAAACATGCGCCTGATCTTCAGTGTCCGCCGGGATGGTCAGCAAGCGACCCTTGAAAAACCCTATCCCTTTAATCATGATGCGATCGAAACCTTAGTTTACGATTTAAGCCGGGAATCCTGGACTGACGCCATGGCTGCTCAGATCAAGCGTGAACTGGGGAAGTTCATTGCCAGGCATACCCTGAGTGAATTTCTTGCAGCAATAGGTCAGCCCGAATTGGAGCAGGCAACTCAAATTGAGGCTGAATTGCAGGTGGAAGCGGATCGGTTGGCAGGACTCGACGATCCATTTGTTATCGATGTGCCAAATCCACCCCCATTTGTCCCCCGCCCGGGGATCAGTGATCTATTCTATGATTACAATAATTTTGTCTCCCGGGTGAATAAGAAGGGAGTGGAATTGCGTTGGATAGGTGTGGGCACCTGGGCTCTTCCGGCTGGTATCATCCCGGAGCGCCATCTTCAAGCCTGGCGGATAACGTATGAGAACCTGGCAAGAGGCAATGAGGCTGCAGTCGAGAATATATTTAATTCAAATCGAGCTGAGCAATTATCGGCAATCATACACGATACCCCGATCGATATATTCAACCAGGTCGATCCTGATGATAGTGCCAGGCGTAAAGTTGATATGGTGAAATTAGTCAATGGATACCGGGGAAAACTGCATGCGGCGCTGGAGATTTACGAACGGCGCGATGAGTCAAATACACCTGCAGCCCGCCGGGTTCGAGAAGTCTGGACACACCTGGCGCATGTTGTAGCTCATTATGCTGGAGATATATAGCGTGGATCTTGAATTTTCTCCCACTCCAGAAGGTCCAGTTCTGGTAATAGGCGGTTCAGGTGTAGATGTGATCGGTCGCCTGGATGGTGAGCTGCATGCCGGCACTACCAATCCCGCCAATATTCGTACATCCTATGGGGGGGTTGCGCGCAATGTTGCCGAGAATTTAGCTCGGCTCGGCCAAGCAACGATCTTGATTTCAGCAGTTGGAGATGACCATAATGGTGAACAATTGCTCAACCAGGCAGCTGAGGCGGGAATTGATGTTGGCGCAGTTGTTTGCACTCCGGATCACCCATCGGGCGCATACCTGGGAATTGTGAACCCAGATGGTGCGCTGCAGTTTGCCCTGGATGATATCAACGCCACCAGTGCGATAACCCCGGATTACATTCGTACTCATGCGGCTTTATTCAAAGAAGCCTCGCTCGTGTTTCTCGACGCAAGTTTACCTAAGGATACCTTGCGAACGGTCTTTTCTTTAGCCCGTAAAGCCCACATTCCCGTATGCGCTGATCCAACATCGATCGGCCTGGCGGATCGTCTCCGGCCCTACCTTGATCGCCTGCGTTTCATCGCTCCCAACAGCGGCGAGGCTGGTGTTTTGTGTGAACAACCGATTGAAAATCAACACCCCGAGGATGCTATTGATGCAGCACAGTTCCTGGTTGCACAGGGTGTGGATATGGTCCTGATCACTCTGGCTGAATTTGGTGCGGTTTACGCAAGCTCAGAAACAAGCGGCCACATACCTGCCATGCGCACAACGATCGTTGATCCAACTGGAGCTGGAGATGCGTTAAGTGCAACGGTAATCTATTCTTT
>JBEQLH010000059.1:0-4639 GCA_040326075.1 Anaerolineales bacterium | reverse complement strand
ATGGGGGCACCCATCGTTGCCCTGGAATCAACCGTTATCACCCATGGGCTTCCCTATCCTGAGAACATCCAGCTGGCTCAGGATTTGGAAAATGAAGTACGCCAGGCAGGTGCTATCCCGGCAACAGTCGCAATTTTGGAAGGGATGATCCACGTCGGGTTGAACATTGAGCAGTTAGAATTCCTGGCGAGCGAAAAAGGCTTGTTCAAAGCCAGCCCGCGTGATTTCTCACGAATGATAGTCAGAGAAGAGAGCGGTGGTACGACAGTGGCAGGGACGATTTACGTTGCTAACTCGGTTGGCATCCAGGTATTCGCCACCGGAGGTATTGGGGGTGTACACCGGCAGCCTTCAGCGGATATCTCTGCCGATCTACCACAATTAGCAAAGACGCCAGTGATTGTAATTTGCGCAGGGGCAAAAGCGATCCTGGACCTTCCGGCAACATTGGAGTACCTGGAGACCCATGCTGTACCGGTGGTTGGCTACAAGACCGGAGAGTTTCCGGCGTTCTATTCCGCCAGGAGCCGTTTACCGACCAGCAGCCGGGCCGACTCACCTGAGGAGGTAGTTGTGCTGGCGCGCACGCATTGGCAGTTAGGGATGAAGAGCGCTGTGCTGGTTACTGCTCCACCGCCACCAGAAGTCGCCATGCCAGAAGAAGAGATCAGAGGGGCTATAAAGCAGGCGCTGCAGGATGCCAGGCAAGAGCGAATCCGTGGTCAAAGGGTGACGCCATTCTTGCTCCAGCGGGTCAGCGAACTGACCGGTAATGCCAGTCTACGAGCAAACTTGGGCTTGCTGCGCAATAATGCCAATCTGGCAGCCCAAATCGCACTCAGTTTGAAGCGAGACCCGAATATCAAAGTGCTCTGATCATGCTTATGTTTAACAGATTTTTTCTGTTACATGAAATTGAAAGATTGGTCTTGATTCTTGCTCAGGTAATCCCCCTTTTATTCGTGATTAAGAAGTTGAGTCAGGAAGCAGCGGGGTTTGCTGAGTCGGCGAAGTAGATATGGCTGAATTCAGTCTGCGCCTCGGGGGAAATCATGTGCACATTACCCTCTAAATCGCTCAGGTGTTTTTCAATCACCTCTGCAGCAACACCCGGGGGGACGTAAACAGCATACAAAACATTTTTCGTACCCTTCGTGATCCTTGTCCGCAAATCCTGTCCATAAATCACGGTGCAAAATACTGCCTGTTCATCAGACATAGCCATATCACCTGATTTGCAGTTCACTTCCTCGTTTCTGAGAAGGGTGTAGGTCTCCTCACCAGTAGACGAATCCAGATTGATCTGACCTCGAGTCTGATCCAGGTCATGCCCAGCGGTTAACAACAAGCTATTCAACTCGGCCATAAACATGGCCTGGACGAGTAAAGGTCCCTGGGGGATGGATTTATTTTTGTGGATGATTGATTCGAGCTGCAGCAAAAGGTGGTAGGTTTTTTTGAATCGCTTGTAATAGGATGCATAGGCGCGCATCTCTGGCACTTTTATTATCTCCGACCGATCTTTACCCTGGTAGCGTTCGCGCAGCTCAGCCACAAGGTCAATTTTCTTTTGATCGAATTGCGCATAGTCACCCTGGGGTTGGACACCACGCATGCTCAATACACCAAGCGCGGCTCCCGGGTGGTTCGATCGCCAGGTATCTGAAATCTCAATCATTGTGCTCAAGCCATTTTCGGAACATGATGGTAACAAATGTTGTCATAATTTGGTTAAATTTTTCGTCCTCCACTTTTAAGGTGGGGGAGTAAATGACGGTTGGCGGGTTATGGTCGGTGTTTTGGTGGTGGGGATGGCAGTTGGCCAGCGGGTCTTGGTTGGGGTTAGAGTTATGGGTGTGGCAGTTGGCCAGCGGGTTTTGGTTGGTGAAGGGATTGGCGCCGGGATGCGTGTCCTGGTTGCGGTCGGTGGAAGCGGCGTAGGGGAGGGACCAAAGGTAGGGGTAAGCGTGCGCGTTGGTGTGGGAGTACGGGTGGGCGTTGGCGTGCGAGATGGGGTGGGTGTGCGGGTTGCCGTAGGGATGAGTGTTGTTGTTGACGTCCATGTTGGTGTGGGGGATGGGGGTGGTGTTGGTGCAGCACCTTCAACAACAAAACGACCTGATACATTCCAGAGTGTTCCGACGAAGATTTGGACCTCGTATTCTCCTGGCAGCCATTCCCAGGGTTGAGGGTCCCAATCTGTGAATCCAAAACCACCTGTGCCTCCATCCCAGGGTTCACTTTCAAAGTAAACCAGCTCAGTTTCCCGATACCATAAAGCGCTCCACTGGGAGCCATTGACCATGGCATCATAGCTGAATAAGGCGTACATATGCCCGACAGGGTTTTGGAACAAGATGTCTGGATTGAGCGGCTGGTAGGTATCCTGGTCGATCCCTTCACTGAAGATAAGCTGGCTGAATATTGAGTCCGGATTTGGTGTTGTGGTGCTCTCGATCTGATCTTCAATAGCAAGAGGCAGGTGGGGGGTGGGGGTAACAGTTGGGGTATCGGTGACAGATGGGGTGAGGGTAATGGTGGGTGTAAGGGTAATGGTCGGCGTGAGCGTGATTGACGGCGTGATAGTGGCTGTGGGAGTGAGCGTGGCGGTGGGGGTGGGCGGGAAGAAACTATATGCAACCGGTTCAGCATACTGGTTAAGCAGGAAGGCCAGGATACCCAAGAAAATGGCGAAGATCAGCAAACGCCAACCACGCACCATGCTGTCCCGCCGCATGCGGAAGAAGCGCAGGGTGCGAGCTTTGCGGATCGCACGGATTCCGAGCCACAAGCTGAGCAGTAATCCAAGAATAGCAAGGACGATCGCTACCTGCACGGCAGCATGAATATCCAATGAAAGGGAATCTAAATCAAAAGGTAGGGTCACGATCAGTGAGCGGGTTCTGAAGCCACCGGATTCTGTAAGGAACCGATGCCTTCAATTGTTACTTCAACGGAATCCTCATCTTCCAGGGTGCCAACACCGGAAGGTGTGCCGGTCAAGATTAAATCGCCGGATTCTAATGTCATCACAGAAGATGCGAAGGCAATCAATTGCCGGACGCTGAAAACCATATCTCTGGTTGATGCCATCTGGCGCATCTCGTCGTTGACAAGGCAGGTGATCACTGCATCGGCAGGGTCAAACTCGGTTTCGATCCAGGGACCTAATGGACAGAAGGTATCGAAACCTTTACCGCGGGTCCATTGACCATCCCGGAATTGCAGATCCCGAGCAGTGACATCATTGGCGATGGTGTAACCGAAGATATGGTCATGTGCTTCTTCTGGAGGGATCCATCTGCCAGGTTTCCCGATCACCACCGCAAGTTCAGCTTCGTGTTCAACCCGCTGGGATTGGGGGGGCAGAAATATCGTCTCACCTTGAGCGATGAGTGTTGAAGGAGGTTTCAGGAAGATCAACGGTACATCGGGGACTTCGGCATCATGTTCCTTGGCGTGAGCGACATAATTCCGTCCGATGCAGATGATTTTAGTGGGCGTAATAGGGGGCAGCAGCTTCACCTCTTCCAAAGGATGAATCGCCTCTGCGCGGCTGAATTGAGCAAACGGAGAACCTTCGAGGACTCCAACTTTATCTTTCAATACCCAACCGAAAGATGGTGGTTGAGACGCGAGTTGATATCGGACGATGCGCATGATTAAATCCTGAGATGGGAAATATGGATCAATCGTTGGCGTGTTGAATGTTGGCAGTTAGTTTTGTGATGGCTTGTTCGGCACCAGCGAATCGATCAGCAAACCGCCAGCGTAAAGCCCGGGATAAGGCGTAAATGATGGATTCAATGGAAATAATACCAACACCCAGAGAGAGATTTGAGCGCGCGGCAAGGACTACATCTGCGGCACGGGCTGATTCAAGCGAGGCTGCTCCCAGGATTGCTGCAGTTGGCAGACCTTTCTGGCGGGCAGATTCCAGAGCACCGGCGATGTAAGGTGATTGCCCGGCTACTTCAAGGGCGATCAAAAGATCCTGGTCGGTAGCGGTATGAACAGTTCGGGCCAGGTCTGACACACCGGAACGGGCGATATAAATTGGGAAGCCGCCCTGTTCAAGGAAATGCACCAGGTTATAAGCTGCTGCTTGAGCAGGATTCTCCGCGAGCAGTATGATCCGCCGGGCTGCACCGATCTGTTCGACCAATTTCGCCAACGCTTCAGTATCCAGGGACATGCGGGTCTGTTCGAGAGCTAATGAAAGTTCTGCCATCGCATTGGCGACCACGCCGGGTACCGATTCGGAGACTTTTGCCTCTTCAGGGCGGACGAGCAGGTCTCCCAAGACGCGTTGGCGGATCTCACGCTGCAAGTCGGGAAAGCCTTTATACCCAAGAGTCTGGGCGAAGCGGACAACTGTGGCGGCATCCAGGTCGAGCCGGTGAGCCAATTCGCTGGCGGTCATGAAGGCTGATTCGATGTAGGAATCAAGCAAAAAATCGGCCAGCTTGGCAAAACTTTTTGACATATTGGGGCGTTCTTGGCGGATGCGATCCTCATAAGTCATGGTTTACTCCTTTCAATCCATCCTGATTGGGAAAAGGGGAAGGATAAGATGGCAGGTTGAGGGGCAGGATGCTATCCATTTTGCAGGATCGAGCGATAATTCGGGTTAGATTGC
>JBEQLH010000267.1:1699-4726 GCA_040326075.1 Anaerolineales bacterium | reverse complement strand
GTATTGGTGGAATTCAAGCCTTCGTCTCCTATGTTGTTTTCATGATTTGGCCGATTCAAGAAATGGCACGGGTTTATGCAGAGCTGCAGCGCGCCATAGCATCAGCAGAACGAATATTTTCTTTAGTTGATGCTGTTCCCGAAATATCCGACAGACCTGATGCTATTGACCCAGGCAGCATCCGAGGCGATATCGTTTTTGAAAACGTCAACTTCTACTATGAGGAAGACAAACCTGTCCTGCAAAGGTTTAACTTACACATCAAGCGCGGTGAGACCGTAGCTTTAGTTGGACCGACTGGTGGCGGAAAAACCACGATAGTTAATTTATTATGCCGTTTTTTCGAACCCAAAGAAGGCACGATTTGCATCGGAGGCCGCGATTACGAGGATATCGCCCTGCATGCGATCCAGTCTCGAATCGGCGTTGTTTTGCAAACCCCTCACCTCTTCTCAGGCACCATCAGTGACAATATTCGTTATGGAAAACTGGATGCTACAGATGAAGAGATTGGAGCCGCAGCCCAGCTGGCAGGTGCTCATGATTTCATCTTAAAACTTGGAAAGGGTTATGATGATGAAGTTGGAGAAGGAGGCAACTTGCTTTCCGTAGGTCAGAAACAACTCATCAGCCTTGCTCGTGCAGTACTCAGGGAACCGGAAATTTTCATCATGGACGAGGCAACCAGCTCCGTAGATACGATCACCGAAGCACTTATTCAAAAAGGTATGGAGAACCTGATGGAAGATCGGACAAGTTTTGTGATCGCCCATCGTCTATCCACTATCAAAAAAGCGGACCGAATTCTGGTGATCAAAGATGGCAGCATCATAGAAAACGGCAGCCATTCTGAACTTCTCCGCCAGCGTGGTCATTATTATCGCTTATACACTTCGCAGTTCCGCTCTGAACTCGAACAAGAATATTCACCTCTGGAAACGGCGACAGCTGCAGCAGATTAAGGCGTGAAGAACGGGAGAATTTCCTCCCGATCTCTTCCATCGAATTACCCAGACTGCTACCTAACAAATTAATGTCATTGTTTACTCCAGGGTTCTTTCCTGGGCTGAGCGAGGTACGAGCGAAGAATCTCCTCAACTTCTTGCATTTTCGGTCGTTTGTCTTAAGATTCACCCCTTCACATATGTGAAGGACAGGCATTGCTATGCTCCTGAGAATGACATAGTGACTTATTGGTGGTAACCTGAGATAAATAATATTCTTCGCAGAAGTGAATAGTTTTGAACTCAACTAGAACAGCAATTGGCAAAACCCATTTCCTCCCTGAGATTTCTAATAAAAATACCAAATAGCGTCAGGTATGCTGTTTTGCAGAAGAAGCCTGAAGACTATCTGAAGCCGCTTCTTGAATTTGTTCTACGGTAAATCCAGATTCTCTTTCTAAACCCCCATTGTGCGCCTGATAATCGCTTTCGATTTCACGCTTGAACTTCCCAAATAATTGCGGCATGATCCGGTAAAATACCGGCTTTGCCAGTGATAACATCATACGCCCAAGGAAGGATCCCGTCGGTTTGCCCAGAGATTTCGTCAACAACGTGCTGTTATCCTTGGCTTCGAGACGATACTCGCTGATGCCGCCACTGTTCTGAAAAATGGGCGACAACTCGCTCACGATCATGCGCTCGAAAGGCTGCCACTCCAATATTGTTTGAGGTACTAATTTATCCCCATGGTAGCACTGGTAGACACTGCCGGGAGCGATGCGACCATTCGCCCGATTGGCGATTTCCATCCTGTCGGAGCCGACCAAAGCATTGCGGTACTTCGGTTGAATTAAGTAATCCCAAACCCGCTCGCGCGGCATGTCAATCAGGACTTCGTATTGTGCCCAGATTTGATCTTGTGGAAAGGTCACCTCAGTAGTGCTGCGCTTTTTTTCCCATACCGGGTGTAAGTCTTGCACCCAAACTCTAACCTCACCCAGATGCTCGTATGCCTCGTTATGAGGTGTCAGCATTTCTTCAAATTCTTCGATGCCTAATTGGTGCATGGTGGCATCTGTATATAATGCATACGCTCCAAATCCGGTTGCCTCGGTGACACTATTCTTGAGTAAGCGGTGAAGCAGGTTGATATCAGTTCCGACCAGCTCATCGTGATCTGTGATACGCTGAATGCCGAAGGTTCCGTAATGGACGAAGAATTTCAAGTCAAGATTTGAAATATTGGCGCAGGCGGTACATTGACAGGTGTTATTGAGAACCAATCGCTCGAGTGCTTTTCGGAAAGTGACATAGGTGTCTTCAATCTTTTCGATGAATGACTGCCCCAGGAAGAAGTTTTGCCGCAGACCGTAGCTTATTACTGCATCTCCAGCCAGGCGAGAGATGACCAGCGGTGGACGAGTTTTTTCCACCAGCAGTTCAAGCAGGGCTGTCAGCGTCTCTTGAGCGTGTTCCAGTTCGGATTCACTCAAGTATCTGGTATAACCGGTAATATCGGCAATCAGCAGATAACCTTCGTAAGTTTTGGACATTGTTTGCTCCAACTGATAAAGAGAGCAATAGTAACACACCCGATGATCAAGTCTGTGGGCTTTTATGTTTAACAAACTTGGTTAGGTGTGCATCCTGGCATTAGGCGGATATGTCGCTGATTGCCCGTGTATCAATTCGTGATATTTCGTAAAATACATGATTTTTTGAATGACGTCAATGATGTTAAGCCAAAAGATTTTCTAAAAAACTATTTAGGTTGGGCGAGTGGTTTAGCAGGTACAATCGATTTATCAGAATTTAGGTTAACTTACCTTAACCCCAGCAAAGGATTTATCAGCATGGTTTCGAGAAATCATTTTATCCTTGTTCTCTTCATTTTCCTGGTGTTTGTAACGGGCTGCAGCATCGCGGGAGGGGGTGGAATGGTCATACCCCAATCCACAATCCTCGCTCCAAGTGCTGTAGTGACAATCCTCCCATCCACGACATCGGTTTCTCCGACTGAAACCGTCATCCCGACGATCAACGACCCGGTCTTTACTCAACAATCTAAAACCCTAACACA
>JBEQLH010000267.1:0-1599 GCA_040326075.1 Anaerolineales bacterium | reverse complement strand
TCATCCCGACGATCAACGACCCGGTCTTTACTCAACAATCTAAAACCCTAACACAGACAGTTTCAACAACCAGCCCCATTACACCGACCCCGACGGAAACAGAAGTCGTCTTCGGAGTCGGTAGAGAGATCACTATCAAGTACCTGCAGGACTTGGAGATCATCGGGAGTGAGATCACTTTCGAGCAAGAGCTCCCCCACTCCTCCAATTACCAACAGCATCTTGTTAGCTATATCTCGGAAGGGTACAAGATCTATGGCCTGCTAACGATTCCTGACGGGGAACCCCCGGAAGGTGGGTTTAAGGCGATCGTATTCAATCATGGCTATATACCACCAACAGCATACCGAACCACGGAGCGTTACACCGCCTACGTTGATCACCTGGCAAGGAGCGGTTTTGTGGTCTTGAAGATCGATTACCGGGGACATGGTGAGTCGGAGGGGGAACCGTCCGGGTCATATTTCTCGCCCGGTTATACAATCGACTCGATCACCGCCCTCAAGAGTCTTCAGATGATGGATATAATCGATCCCCAAGGGATTGGGATGTGGGGTCACAGCATGGCCGGCAACCTGGTCTTACGGGCGATGCTGATCGAGCCAGACATCAAGGCAGGCGTGATCTGGTCCGGGGCAGTCTACAGCTATGATGATTTTGGAAAATACGGAATCAACGACTCAACATACAGGCCGCCAGAGACTTCACAAACTCAGGAAGGATCCGAACCCCGCAGACGGTCACGAGAGATATTCGATGATTACGGCCGGCCGGACACACAGGTAGATTATTGGAAGGCCGTGTCCTTGACGGAAAATATTGAATACCTCAACAGCCCATTACAGCTCCACCATGCGGAGGATGACACAGTGGTGAATATCGGCTACTCGTTCGACCTGGCTGCTGTGCTGCTGGAAAATGGCAAGGAATACGAGCTTTATACCTACCAAGGTGGCGGGCACAACCTGATCTCACCCTATTTCGACCAGGCAATCCTGCGAACGGTGGAGTTCTTCCGAAATAACTTGTGATCTGAAGACCAACTGGTTGAGGGAGAGTCCTCCCAGCCCACTGGAGATGGTGACCGCAACCTCTTCAAGAACACCCCAGCGGCAACAGCCATGATACAAATTATTAAGTCTCCCAGCATAGCTCCGCTCACCATAGGTCTGCTTTAAGGTAACGATTAAAGTATCGGCGCATGATCAGAAACCATCGAAAACGATATCAAACCATGATCCAGATCAGCCTGATGCTCATCTGGTTGCTGATCGCCCCAGCTTACCAGGCGAAAGTTCAAGCCCAATCAGGAGAAGTATCGCGGAGTGAATTGATCCTGGCGATGAACACCCTGCGCGTATCCCATGGTTTGCCCCCTTTGATCGAAGACCCGATTATCAACGCCGTGGCGCAGGCCACTGCCGAGATTATGGCCGCGAACTATATGTCCTGGCATATCGGTGATGTGCGCGGTCGCATCGCCGCGGCGGGCTATGGTGGCGGTTCGAAAGTTTGGGCAACCGAAAATTTTGCCGTGGGACCCTTGAGCGTTGATCAGATCATGCAGGCCTGGGCTGATCCCGATCACATGCGCCCGGC
>JBEQLH010000266.1:3461-4728 GCA_040326075.1 Anaerolineales bacterium | reverse complement strand
CTTGGGGGACCCGAATCTGATGGTCATCAAACAGGTCTGGCGATGAAGGCTTTGATTGATAATGGTGTCGATAATAGGAAGCGCATTATTGGGGTAAAAGCCCCGCATCCAGTCCTCTTTAACCTGCCTCTCGAATTCATTGAAAGATTTCGCAACCAGCTTGAATTGATTGATGTGCAATTTGAAGGAGATCCCGAGATCATTCGGAAAGCCGTCTGGTCATGCTACCAGGAAAGTCCTGTGGCATTTCGATCGTATTCACTGCATGATCCGGGTGCTTATCCTGCAGAGCCTCTCAGTGGACAGATAACCTGGCGGGTCACTCAGCCATGGACCGAACCGTATAATGAAGCAGAGAGAGAAGCTCTTGACAAAGCAAGGGCACTGATTGAGACATTACGAAAAAGATCAAATCAAGAGACCTCCGATGACCAATAGCTGGTGATTGCAAAGCATGATCATTCGCTAGAGGCGGTCAGGGATGCAGTCCATTTTGTCATTAGGCTTATAAAAAGTGGTGAAGTGAGATCGTAGCAGTCGGGAATATCCCGGCCGTTATGCTCAATATCGTTATGTAAAAATTATGAGGAACAAGAAAATGAATGAACACGAAAAAATAAATTACGTCGAGTTTCCTGCTAAGAACATCGAGGCCACCAAGGACTTCTTTACAGCAGTATTCAATTGGTCATTTGCAGACTACGGTCCCGAATATACGGCGTTCTCAAATGAAGGTCTTGACGGAGGTTTTTTCAAATCGGATTTAACTGTTTCCACAAAAACCGGCAGTGCTCTTATCATTTTCTATAGTGATGATTTGGAGAAAACCCAATCTAAAATTGAGAGTGCTGGCGGTTCTATCGTAAGGCCCATATTCTCATTTCCGGGAGGACGACGTTTTCACTTTAACGACCCCAATGGAAACGAATATTCAGTTTGGTCAGATAAAAATGCATAATATCCTGCTGAAGCGGACCAAACTGCAGAGGCTTATGGTCATCAGTCTTGAAAACTTATAATCCTTGCCTGGCGGGTGAGATCAAGACCGCTAGAACGGTTCCAATGGATTGACCCAAAATAAAACCGACCCGCCTTTGGCGGTGGCAAGTGGCGCGAAAAATACAAATAATTGACTATAATGGAATAGTCGAGTCTTACCAGATAGGCGTTCGGCTAATACCTCACGGATAATGTGGGTGGTCAGAGGACCGGAACCATTGGTCAAAATTCAGTTTTGTCAACACAGCCCCTCGATCCTCTCGAAAAT
>JBEQLH010000266.1:0-3361 GCA_040326075.1 Anaerolineales bacterium | reverse complement strand
TCCACAGCGCTGATCATTACAGCCTTGCTCCTTTATTCAGGCCTGAACCTATACAAAGAATGGCAGAATGCTGGTTCGAAAGAAGATGAGAATTCACAGACACAGCGCACGCATGCTGGCAGGACTGCAGCTATAGCCTTTGTCGTGAGTGCGATCCTGCTCACCAAGGTACTCTACAACCTTTACTGGTTCACTGTCTGGGACAACACAGATGATTCACTCGGATACTTGTGGTTGATTATCCCGGTCCTGGCAGCGCTTTTTTCCAGTGAAATCTTGTTGATCACCCTTCCGGGCAGGACAAAGGTGGCCAGCATCTTGTATTTGGTAATCATCCCGGCGTTAATGATCGCGGTCTCCGCTAGCGCCCAGCTGGTTGACTTCCGAAAGCTGACAGTAGAGCGGGCTGAGCAAGTCAACCAATCAATAGAGACCTACTACTCCCAAGAAAGCCGTTACCCTCAAGACCTGCAGGAGCTGACCCCCGGGTACGAGCTCTCACTCCTCCCGCCAGTTATCATCTACGGGCAAGACTGGTGTTATGACGGAGGCGAGGACTATTACCGCATCGGTTATGTTTACCGCGAACACTGGAGCGACCCGCGCCTTACCGGGCGGATTTACGGAACGAAGGGAGAATTGCCTGATCTTCCCAGAATGTGTGAGGGAGAAGTGGTTGCTTTGCAAGAACGCAACCCGGACCACCCGTACGAATATTGGGATGGAGAGTGAGTAAGGAAGATTCAGACACACGAGCTGCAGCATAGTGGACGAACAAGTCACAAGTTACATTAGAAGGGAAACCTTTAATTTGAGTATGATTTAATCAGTATCTGCTGCGGGCTAACCCCATCTGCACCTGACCGCTGCTTCGGTCAGCGGCGGTTTGCTTGAAGTCTTTCAGATAGGCGAGGGATTCTTCCTGACCCCACCGCGGCAGATGAGCTAATCTAATGGACATCGGTCATACGAATTGAGATGAACACCAATCTTGACCAACAGCAACTATCATTCCTCCGCCAAGCGATTCGCCTGGCGGAGCAGGCTGAACGCCGCGGGAATCTTCCCATCGGCGCTGTACTTGTATTGGACGGGAAGATCGTGGCAAAAGGCATGAACTCGATCTGGAAGCCCTCCATGGAGCTAACACGCCATGCTGAAATGGAGGTCCTTCGCTCTGCTCCATCACACCTCTGGTCCAGGTCCAAGGAAATGACATTGTTCACCACACTCGAACCCTGTGTCATGTGCGCCGGTGCCATCTTACTCCATCGCATCGGGCATTTAGTTTTTGGATCTACTGATCCATACGGTGGAATTAGTGTTTCATTAAGTTCTCTTCCCCCTTACTTTAGGGAGGAGTTCTCACTCATTCTTTGGGAAGGACCCATACTTCCCAAAGAATGTGACCCTCTCTACAAACGCATCCAGGAGCTGGAGGGTCTTCAGAGCCCGAGCTCAACTTCTCCTTCGACCGATAGCTGACATCTCGCTGGAGAGGATCAAGGATAATGCGTGGAATGAAAGCTAAGTTAGCCATAATCAAATTGTGGACGAATGCCAATCCAGCGGACGGCTAACTATCCCGAGAGACGACAAAATTCTATAGCTGAGCGTTTATTATGAACTCAATCAAAGTATTTGTTGAAACAGGTAAGAAGAGAATATTTGCCGGTGCGGTTGATTGGCCCGGTTGGTGTCGCAGCGGTCGGGATGAAAAAACGGCTCTTCAAGCTCTGATTGACTATGGACCGCGTTTTGCTCAAGTTCTGCACAGTAAAGAAATTGAATTCCAGGTCCCCAATGATGCCTCTGAATTAATTGTTGCCGAAAGGCATGCCGGCAATTCCACGACTGATTTCGGAGCGCCCGCAATCATGTTGGATGATGATCGAGAACCGATTGATCAGATGGAGTTTGAACGCTTAAAAACAATATTGCTGGCATGCTGGCAGGCATTCGATAGTGCTGTGCAGCGAGCTGCAGGTAAAAAGTTGCGAAAAGGCCCACGCGGCGGTGGGAGAGATGTGGAAAAGATTATTGACCATGTACTCGAAGCCGATCGAGCCTACCTGGGACGACTTGCCTGGAAATACAAGAGAGAAGGCGGAAACAACCCAGTTGAAGAGCTCAGTCTAACGCGGGGTGCGATTCTAAACGCGCTGGAATCTGCGGAAAATGGAGAGCTGCCGGAAGAAGGCCCGCGTGGTGGAGTCATCTGGCCACCACGATATTTTATCCGCCGGGTAGTCTGGCATGTGCTTGATCACGCCTGGGAGATGGAAGACCGAATTGAGTGACCGGATGAGCTAAAGAGGCTGTTTGCAGGACAGTTGTATGTGTTAAGAACGAAAAGCTACCCAAATAAATCCTGCACCTGATCTCGAATCACTTGGGTGTTCGCAATCCGATATACAAAAGCGGGTAAGGTTTGCTATCGGATCAGTGCCAGTCTGAGCGACGACTCAAGTGACTGTTAGATTCAATACTGGGGTGTTCGAGTCTTGGATCGTTTATAGATTCTAGCTGCAGCCACCGCCAGTGGGACCGCGTTTCCGCTCCAGCTTGATTTTGGGAGTGAACTCGAAGTTGTATTCGCTGATATGCGGATCAGTGGCCAAAAAAGAGGAGTCAAAGGGAACTGCATTGTTCTCCCATTAGCCCAATCATATCCCGCTCATCCGTTCCTAACCTGTCGGGGTAGATCCCCAAACGGGGGCAAGCTTAATTATGGGGCGGTGTAGCCATAATGGATTGCCATAGCGTGTAACCTTTTGGTGAGGGCAGCATCTAAAAGGAGGACTTATTCTGTGATTTCTGATGGAGGTAAGGATGAGAAGAAAAACTAGAGCAAACTCAAAAGTCGGGGTCCTGGCAAACAAGAGTGGGACACCGTGGTTATGGATCAGCCTGGGGTTGGTTGCCCTGGCTTTGTTAAGCCTGGGAATGTCGGCATGTGGTACAGCTCCTGCGCAGGTAACAGACGCACCGGCGACCGTACCAGCAGAGATTTCGATTGACGACGCCCACCAGCTGTACGAGGAGGGTGTCTTCTTCCTGGATGTCCGAACCCAGGAGGAGTGGGATGAATTTCATGCTCCTAACAGCACCTTGATCCCCCTAGACCAGTTAGAAAGCCGCCTGGGAGAGCTGCCAGATGATGAACAGATCGTCGTGGTCTGCCGTTCGGGCAATCGCAGCCAGGTCGGTCGCGATACACTGCTGGACAACGGTTTTGACCAGGTAACCAGCATGGATGGTGGGTTGAATGCATGGAGGTCAGCCGGCTACCCGATCCAATAATAAACAATGGTATTACCTGGCATGACTATCTACGCTAGGATTCCATCCAACTGAAGAT
>JBEQLH010000265.1:0-4734 GCA_040326075.1 Anaerolineales bacterium | reverse complement strand
ATCGCCACGCGGACAAAGGGTTTTGATAAATGGAAAGACTATATCCTGGGAGTAGATGATGGGATACCCAAGACACCAGAATGGGCGGAAAAAGAGAGCACCATCCCTGCCAGGGAGATCAAGGCAATGGCCAGAGAATGGGGTACCACCAAGACGATGCTGGCTGCTGGCGGTTTGGGAGGATGGGGGGGGGCATGTAGAGCCGCAACCGGTGGAGAGTGGGCTCGCCTGATGATCAGCCTGCAGGCCATGCAGGGTTTAGGGAAACCAGGCATCAACATATGGTCGACAACGCAGGGAGTCCCGCACAACTCGGATTTCGTATTTCCAGGATATGCCGAAGGAGGTATGTCCGGCGATGTTGACAATTCAGCAGCCGGTTATCGCTGGGTATATAAGATGGATTTTCATCCCACCCGCTCCAGCATAAACTCGCCCATGGGTCAGCACGTTCCCAGGCTCAGGATACCGGAAGCCATCCTAGATGGTAAGTATGAATGGCGTGGAAAGGGATTCTGCGGTCAGTCAATTGAAGCCCAGTTTCACAAGTACAAGTATCCTGCGGATGGTTACCCTGAGATTCAGATGTACTACAGGTACGGCGGCTCTTTTATCGGCACCATGACAGAGACCAACCGCTACGTCAAAGCTTACCAGACCGACAGGCTTCCCTTTGTAGTAAACCAGTCCATCTGGTTTGAGGGTGAGGCCAGGTTCGCCGATATTATTTTGCCAGCCTGCACCAATTTCGAAAGGTGGGACATCAGCGAATTCGCCGGCTGTCTCGGCTATATCCCTGACTCCACATGCCAGGTCAATCACAGGGTGATCAGCTTACAGAAGAAATGTATTGAACCACTGGGAGAGTCGAAATCGGACTACGAAATCTTTGCTCTCCTGTCTGAGAAATTAGGTCTATACGAGATATTTACCGAGGGAGGTCTCACCGAACTCGATTGGGCAAAACGTATGTTTGACGCCAGCGATCTGCCCGGTCATATCTCGTGGGAAGAGTTCTGCGACAAGGGCTATTTCGTCGTGCCCATGCCTGAAGATTACGAATCAACTCCCGCTCTAAACTGGTTTGCCGAAGACAGAAAGAAGGACACGCCAGACCCGGGACCCCCTCCGGAATCCCAGGCGGAATACGGGATGGGATTACAAACAACATCCGGCTTGATCGAGTTTGAATCTTCAAGCCTGAAGAAGTTCGATCCTGATGACGAAGAGAGACCCGTGATACCAAAATACATCCCCTCATGGGAAGGACACCATACAACAGAGCTTTACAGCAAATATCCGCTGCAGTTAATCTCCCCCCATCCACGTTTTAGCTTTCATACCATGGGCGATGCCAAGGAAAGCTGGGTCAACGAGGTTAAAGATCACCGGGTGTTGAAAGAGGATGGTCATTACTACTGGATCGTACGCATAAACTCAAAGGACGCCGCAAATCGAGGCATTGAGGAAAATGATCTGGTCAAGATTTTCAACGACCGGGGTGTGGTTATTTGTGCGGCACAGGTTACCGAGCGTCTCCCACCTGGCACAGTTCATTCCTATGAATCCTGCGCAGATTATGTTCCCTTGGGAAAACCAGGAGAGTCAGCAGATATAGCGGGATGTATTAACATCTTGACTCCAAGCCGTTTTATTACCAAGAAATCAAGCGGTATGGCACCCAATTCGTGTCTCGTCGAGGTAGCGAAATTTGAAGGAGAGACAGCATGAACAAGTGGAACCTGATCGTCGATATCGCAAAATGCCATGATTGCAACAACTGTTTCCTGGCCTGCAAAGACGAGTACTGCGAAAATGATTTTCCACCCTATTCGTCAGCCCAACCCTCGCATGGGCACAGGTGGATGGACATTAAACGTTTGGAAAGGGGCCAATATCCCATTGTTGATGTTGCCTATTTACCTACACCATGCATGCAATGTGATGATGCCGACTGCATTAAAGCGGCAGAGAATGAGGCAATATATAAGCGAGAGGATGGCATTGTCATCATTGATCCGCTGAAGGCGAAAGGTCAGAAGGCGTTGGTCGACTCGTGTCCATATGGGGCGATCTGGTGGAACGATGAGTCGGATCTACCCCAGAAATGCACCTTCTGTGCCCACCTGCTAGACGATGGGTGGACGATGCCGAGATGTGTTCAGGCTTGCCCTACAGGGGCGCTTGAATTCGTTTGTGTCGAAGATACTGACATGCAGAAGAAAGCTGAAACGGAGGTGCTGGAGTTTTTCCATCCCCAGTATGGACTTGAGCCACGTGTGTATTACAAGAATCTATACCGTTATACCAGGTGTTTTATCGCTGGAAGTGTAGCCTTATCTGAGCCTGATGAGTGTGCTGAGGGGGCCAAGGTCACATTGAAGAATGGGATTGGGAAGGTCGTCGATACGGCTGTAACCAACAATTACGGTGATTTTAAGTTTGATGCACTGGAAGCAAACAGCGGTAATTACAGCCTTGATGTAGAGTATCCCGGGTATGGGAAGCAGGAACTCAATGTGGAGGTGGAGAAAAGTATCAACATCGGTACTGTCTTCCTGTAATGGTCAACTTGTTAATTGATGGGAGTGTGCACAGCAGCTAAAGATTCACTGGATGGTCTGGGACGCCCTGATAAAATCCGGGATCTAATAATCCAGTTCCCAAGCGGTGGACTGTGCACTCGAATTGGAAATATCAAAAGCAAGCGCCCGGCTGAGATAAGTACTATCATCTGAGGAGAAAATTTTATGGAAAAGCTGATTCTTACGGCTGCCCTCACTGGAGCAATAACTGTACCAACTCAGACTCCACATTTGCCGTATACAATCGAGGGCATAGCCAATGATGCAATCGCCTGCGCGAAGGCGGGGGCTACAAATATTCATATCCACGCTCGTGATCCTGAGAACGGACGCCCGTCCTCGGACCCAGAAATTGTGCGCCAAATTGCAACTCGGATCAAAGAAGGTTGCAATGCAGTTGTATGCATTACTACTGGCGGCGGTATGGGTATGATTCCCCAGGATCGTTTAAGGGGGGTCTCGTTATGCCAGCCAGAGCTGGGCACATTTAACCTGGGAACGATGAATTTTTCCATGCACCCAGTTGCCCGCCGATACAATCCGGAGGATTGGCAATTTGATTGGGAATTTGATTACGTTGATGGCACCAAAGATTTCATTTTTAGGAACACTTTTGGGGATATGGAAGTGTATGCCAGCACGATGAAGGAGAAAAACGTAAAACCTGAGTTCGAGGCTTACGATGTAGGGCACCTTAATAACTTGAAATTCATGGAAAAAGATGGCCTTGTTGAGCCTCCATACTGGATCCAGTTTGTGCTTGGTGTCCTGGGAGGTCTGTCTGCAACGCCTGAATCGCTAATGATGATGTTGCAGACTGCCGACCGTTTAATCGGACCCGAAAACTATCGCTGGTCTGTTATCGGTGTAGGGTACCCAATGGAATTTAATATGGCTGCAATGGGCATTATACTGGGCGGTCACGTGCGAGTTGGCCTGGAGGACAATATATTCGTCCGGCGGGGCGAGTTGGCCACCAATGTGAGCCTGGTCGAGAAGGTCAAGCGGATTGCCTCCGAATTTGAGCGAGAAATAGCCTCCCCGGACGAAGCGAGAGAGATTCTGGGACTTAAAGGCCTGGATGCCGTGAATTACTAAGGTGTTTATTGCTCCAGCCTGGTTTAAATCAGATGAGTATTGCCTGTTCAAGGAATTATCAAAAATTATGAACATGGGATGACGCAGTCTGGTCCGGAGGCAACCCGGAGATTCGATGGACCATTTGAGTTGTTAGAGCAGAAAGGAGACCACCGTATATGATTGTGGAGTCGCCTGAGATGACTAAATTGGAACAATTGCTGGAACGGTCTGCGGCCTGGCACAGCCATTTATGCCCCCGGCAGGTGCTTGGTGTCCGTATGGGATTGCTCGCCGGTCGAGTGCTTGATCTGGAAGTTCCCAACCCCGATAAGCGTCTGCTGACAGTGGCAGAAACAGACGGCTGCGCTGCCGATGGTTTGTCCGCGGCTACTGGATGTTCAGTGGGTAATCGTATGCTGCGGGTCTTGGATTTTGGAAAGGTCGCCGCAACCTTCGTTGATCTGATGTGCGACAAGGCTTATCGCATCGCTCCCCGGATTGGCATCCGTACAGCAGCACAAAGGATGGTGCCTGAAGCGGAAAGCAGGTGGCAAGCTCAATTGATCGGATACCAGGTAATTCCAGACCTGGAATTATTCACAGTTCAAGAGGTGCAACTTAGTATCTCGCTCGAAAAACTGTTGAGCAAGCCAGGGTACCGGGTTAATTGTGAAACATGCGGCGAAGAGATTATCAATGAGCGCGAAGTTGCCCGTGGTGCGACAGTTCTGTGTCGGGCCTGTGCAGGACAAAGCTACTATCGCGCTGCAGGCCAGGGGATGCCTCAACTCTTCAAGTACGAGCAAAGTGAAGAATGTCTTTTAGAAGGTAGGAGATAATTGGGGAGTGTATTCCTGGAGAAGAGTTACCTGGTTATTGGGATCAATTCTTTAGGACACTAATAAGTAAGGGAGGGCTGTATGGTTGATGTGGGTATTCTAATACTTCGAATTTCAGTCGGAATTGTAATGGTCGCCCATGGTTTGCCGAAGATATTCTGGAAACGGGAGCTGTTCAATAAGAAGTGGAAAAAGGAATATGGCTTCCCGTTGGGATCCGTCATAATAAC
>JBEQLH010000058.1:10140-13954 GCA_040326075.1 Anaerolineales bacterium | reverse complement strand
TTCTTCGGGCTCCTCTTCAATACTGGCTTCAACTTCGACAGGAGATTCTTCTTCCACCGGTATTTCTTCAACGCTGGCTTCTGCTTCGTCGGTAGGTTCAGCACCTTCTTCCGGCGGCTCTTCAGGACTGGCATCCGCTTCGACAAGCGCCCCTTCTTCTACAGCCTGCGTCTCATCTCCACTTACTTCCGCCTCAGAAATGACTTCTTCTTCACCATGCGTTTCTTCGACAACCTCGGCCAACGTCATCTTCCAATCAAAATCGGTATAGGCTGGCGAGTCGACTTTGCGCAAGCTTAGCCCTATCCGGTGACGCTCAGGTTCAATCTTAATCACGCGCAGAGTGACAACATCCCCTTCGTGAAGCACCTCTTTCGGGTGTGTAACGCGCTGCTCGCTTATTTCTGAGATATGGATCAAGCCCTCTAAATCCTCATCCAGACGGGCAAATGCGCCAAATTTTGTCAGGTGGGTGATTGTGCCCTCAATCAGTTGACCCTCTTTCAAGTTTTCAATCTTTCTAACCCAGGGATCTTCCTGCAGCTGGCGAATTGATAGACCAATCCGTTTTCGTTCCCGGTCAACGCCAATGACTTTGACCTGGACTTCCTGTCCAACTCGAAGCACCTCTCTTGGGTGTTCGATCCGTTCCCAGGAGATCTCTGAAAGATGCACCAACCCATCGGCACCATCAATATTGACAAATGCTCCAAAATCAGCCAGGCTCGTGACCCGACCATCACGGATATCCCCTTCGGACAATTCATCCAGCAAGCGTTCCTTCAAGGATTCGCGCGTTTCCTGGAGCGCGGCTCGCTCAGAAAGGATCAGCCGGCGGCGTTCCCGGTCAACCTCAATCACCGCCACGGTGATCGGTTCATCCACCATCGGTCCCCAACGCTGTTCTGGCGTGTTCCCGCTTGAGTCTAACCGGCGAAGCAAACTAATCTGGGAGGCCGGCACGAACCCCCGCAATTGGCCAACTGGGATGATTAATCCCCCTTTATTAAATCCAATGATTTTTCCATCGTATGACTCACCAGAGGCGAGCAACGATTCTGCAAACAGCCAATCCTTCTCTTCAAGAGCTCGCACATAGGAAAGCAAAACATTGCCATTCTGATCTTCCGGGTTGACCACATAGACAGTAATTTCCTTCCCTATGGTCAATTCTTCTCGAAGTTCTGGCTCAATCTGGTCCACCTCTCGAGAGAGAATTACACCCTCCGATTTTGTGCCAATGCTGACTAAAATTTCATTTTCGGTAACTCTGGCAACTGTTCCCGTACGGATTTCCCCCTGGCGAGGAAAGTCAAAACCTCCCCCTCCATTCTCCAATAAGTCTTTCATTGACGATTGACTTTCTGGTGTACCTTGCTGTGTGATTTCCTCTTCTTGTCTCTCGTTCTCGGCTGCAGCCTCCTGGCCCTCAGGGGCATTGTTCAAATTCATACGTTTAGATACTCCGGGTTTGAAAAGATAGACATACATTATAAGAGCATATAGATAACTTGGCAACCTTTGTGTTAAGATTGGGTCTCGGTTATAATCACTGGGAAGAGGATAGAAATGCCGACAATTTATCCATTTACAGCCGTTGTAGGTCAAGAGCGCATGAGACGAGCGCTGGTTATGAACGCTGTTTCCCCGCGGATTGGGGGCGTGTTGATCCGCGGAGAGCGCGGCACAGCTAAATCTACTGCGGCGCGTGCGCTGGCTGCCTTACTGCCTCATGTGCATGTCGTAAAAGACTGCCGCTTCGGCTGCGACCCTGATCTATCAACAACCTGGTGCACTGAATGTCGGGAACGTGTGGCCCAGAACGAATCTCTCCCCGTGGTGCTGCAACCGACACCCTTCATAAACCTGCCTGTTTCCGCTACTGAAGATCGAGTTGTGGGCACATTAGATATCGAAAAAGCCATCCAAAAGGGCGAGCGTCATTTTGAGCCCGGGGTCCTGGCTGCAGCCAATGGAGGTCTGCTCTATATCGATGAGGTCAACCTGCTAGACGATCATGTTGTAGACCTTTTACTGGACTCGGCGGCGATGGGGATGAATATCGTCGAGCGCGAAGGCATCTCGTTCTCTCACCCTGCCCGATTCATTCTAGTGGGCACCATGAACCCGGAGGAAGGTGATTTGCGCCCACAATTGCTCGATCGTTTTGCGCTATCAGTCGAAATCCACGGCATCCGGGACGCACGCAATCGGGTATTAATTATGGAACGCAACCTGGCTTTCGAGGCTGACGCAGATGGCTTCCGGCAGGAATGGCTTCGCCAGGAAGAGGATCTTTCCCACCAAATCGAAGCCGCCCGTTTGCTGCTGGCTCAGGTTACTTATACTCAACGCGACCTGCTTTCGATCGCAGCTTTAACCGCTTCATTAAATGTCGATGGTCACCGGGCGGATCTTGTGATCCTGAAAACGGCCCGCGCCCATGCGGCTTTTGAGGGGCGCACAGCTATTTACGACCGGGACATCGCTCTGGCAGCTGAGCTAGCCCTGCCGCACCGCATCAAGCGTGGTCCTTTCCAACAGGCCGAGATCACCATGGAGGATCTACAAGAAAAGATCGAAGAACTCCAGGGGGGCGCCACGACGGGTGACCCCGAGCCTGTTCCCAGCGAAACCGAATCCGCAGAAAAAAAAAAGGTCTGAGCCAGGAAGTTCTTGAAGAGGGTTCTGAACAGGGGCCTTTGAAAGCTGCTCCCCAAAACGTTTTTGATACTGGCAATACCTCCTGGTGGGAGGGAGGAGAACAGGTCAAGATCGGGCAATCCTTCACCCCGCGCAAGATCGACTCCCCCTTAGATCGACTCTCCCGTAAAAAAACTGGCCGGCGCTCACGCACACACACCGAACGTAAGCGGGGACGTTATATTCGCGCCAGACCTGCGCGGGGGAAGACTTCCGACCTGGCGTTCGATGCCACAATTCGCGCAGCAGCTCCTTACCAGCGCCAGCGCGACGAACAGCGTAAACACGTAGCATTCGCCATTCAACCCAATGATTTTCAACGCAAAGTGCGCGTTAAGCGGACTGCCAACCTGGTTCTCTTTGTGGTCGATGCATCCTGGTCGATGGCAGTCGCTGAACGCATGGCCGCCACCAAAGGAGCGATCCTCTCCCTGCTCACAGATGCCTATCAACGTAGAGATCGGGTTGGATTGGTCGTATTCCAAAAGGATCGCGCAACGATGGTTTTGCCTCCTACTAATTCGATCCAGCTCGCCCGCAGAGCACTGGCAGACATACCTGTAGGCGGCAAGACTCCCCTCTCGGCTGGTCTTTTCCTTGCCCACCAAACCATCCGCAGAGAAAAAGTCTTCCACCCGGACGTCTTGCCACTGGTCATCTTGCTGACTGATGGCGCGGGAAACGTCTCAATGAGCGGCTTACCTCCCCAGGATGAAGCCCACGGGATTGCTGAAAGGATCGCCGACGATGAAATCCGGTCGATCGTGATTAATATGGAACACGCAGCATTTGACCAGGGTCTGGCCCAGGCCCTCGCCGAGCATCTCAGCGCTCCCTGCTACACGTTGAACGAACTTAAAGCCGAGAACTTGTACCTGGCAGTGCGCGAGGAGATGGGAGGCTAGGCATCTCGAAATGATCCTCCCCGCTGCAATTTTGAAACAATTTACCGTTTCCTCAATCCACATGGTAAATCACCTGATTCTTTCATATTTCATCAGGCGCGAGAACACGCTGGTAGAAGCAGGGGGTCGTTTGTCTCGCTTATCTAACCGGTTGTGAGCAATAAGATGAAACTGAAAGTATCTCTGCTCTTATTCGTGGTTTTAGC
>JBEQLH010000058.1:0-10040 GCA_040326075.1 Anaerolineales bacterium | reverse complement strand
CTGAGCAAATACGCCCTGTCGGTTTTTCTGGATTACGACTCCCATCAAGGGACAGTTGAACAGCAGATATCTTACACAAACAGCTCCGGTACAGAATTAAATGAGGTCCAGGTGTTAATCGAGCCCAACCAGTATCCAGGTGGTTTTGTGCTCGAAGAACTCAAGTGGGAGGATGGCGAACCGATCGCAGAATATATCCTTCAGGGTCGCGAACTCCGTATCCCAACCCCTTCCCCGCTTTCCCCAGGCGGGTCCATCGGAATAAGTCTTCTCTACCAGATTAACTTGCCAAACCAAAATGCACCCTACGGGTATACAGAACGGCAGACCAACCTGGGTGACTGGTACCCCTACATCCCCCCTTATATACCGGGAGAAGGTTGGCTCGTGCGCGATGATGGATACCTGGGAGAACATTTAGCCTTCGATATGGCTGATTTTGAGGTGGAAATTCAATTGGCGAATTCTTATGCCGCGAAGGGGGGTGAATTAATCATCGCAGCCAGTTCTCTGCCGGAGATAGAAGGAGAAATTTACCGCTACAAGCATACCGCAGCGCGCAATTTTGCCTGGACGGTAAGCGACCAGTACCAGCTGCAAGAAACCCTGGTAGACGATGTGATGGTGAAAAGCTATTCCTTCCCATACCACCCCCAGGCAGACAATCCTGCTCTCGAGGAGACTGCCAAAGCATTATCAATATTTAATGAATTATTCAGCCCATACCCACACCACGCCCTATCGGTAGTAGAAGCTGATTTTCTCGATGGGATGGAATACGATGGACTGATCTTCCTCAGCCATGCCTTCTACGACTACTACACCGGCGACCAGCAGAGCAACCTGACCATCATTGCCGCCCACGAGGTCGCCCACCAGTGGTGGTATGGACTGGTGGGGAACGACCAGGCGCTCGAGCCCTGGTTGGACGAAGCATTGAGCACTTACAGTGAATTGTATTTCTATGAAAGTGCCTACCCTGAATACGTGGATTGGTGGTGGGAGAACCGTATTTTCTTCCACCAACCTCAAGGTTGGGTTGACAGTTCTATCTACGAGGTAGCCGGCTTTTACCCCTACAGAGATGCTGTTTACCTGCGAGGCGCCATGTTCCTGGGTGAGGTACGTGATTTGATGGGAGAAGAACCTTTTCTAGGTTTTCTGAGAGATTATTTGGAAAAATATTCCCATCGACAGGCGAATGGCGATGATTTTTTCAATCTGCTCTCTGCCCACACCTCTGCCGATTTGAGCGGTTTGATCAGTTCGTATTTTAACCATCGCTAATTCACCTCTTGTGGGAAATCCTGCGCCTACATTATTATGAGATCTCAGTTCGTCCCCCTCTGTTTGGTCCTGCTCGTTTTCTCAATATCCGCATGCGCCAGCGAAACCACCCCCATTACAACTCCATTCCCAACCCATCCCCCTGAATTATCTTCGACCAGTAATCCATCTGCCCAAATCACCCTTCCCTCATCCCCTGTGCCAACTGCGACGGAGGTAAGCACACCCATGGTCGAAGTTCCACAAGCAACTCCGACAGATGCGAATGCTTTTGATGAACTCCCTCAATACAATCTAACTGCGGTACTCGATTACGCCCAACACCACCTCACTGTTGAAGAACAGATCTCCTATACAAACCGCTCCAGTGAGCCTATCGCCGATCTGGTGTTGATCGTAGAATCATCTCGATATCCGGGAGTATTCCACCTGAAAGACCTCACCTGGGGAGATGGAAACCCTGTTCTTGACTATATCCGTGAGGTTGGACAATTGCAAATACCATTAGACAAACCTTTAGAACCTGGGGAAACCATTGAGCTCTCTTTAGACTACGAACTCACCCTGCCCTCCCCAGATCCTTCTTTGTACGGGCGACCAGTTCCTTTCGGTTATTCAACCCGGCAAACAAACCTGGTGGATTGGTACCCATTCATCCCTCCATATGTCCCTGGACAGGGCTGGGTTGCACATAAGGCCGGCGCTTTTGGTGAGCATCTGGTTTATGAAGTGGCCAATTTTGAGGTTAATATCCACCTGAGTGATTCAACACCCGATCTCATTATTGCGGCCAGCGCTCCGGCTGAGACAGAAGGCGACTGGTACCACTACCTGTTTGAAGGGGCGCGCAACTTTGCCTGGTCAGTAAGTGATCAGTATGTTTTATCTACAACCAACGTTGATTCAGTCGCAATATTGGCTTACTATTTTCCCGTAAATGCCAGGGCTGGCGAGGCGGTGCTGCAGACAACAACCGAAGCGGTGGGCTTGTACAATAACATCTTCGGTCCATACCCTCACCAGTCTCTGACCGTGGTTGAAGCGGATTTTCTGGATGGTATGGAGTATGATGGCCTTTATTTTCTCAGCAAAGGGTTTTACAACCTTTACTCTGGAGGGCCAGCAGATTATCTGACCACAATAGCGGCACACGAAACTGCACATCAATGGTGGTACAGTTCCGTCGGAAATGACCAGGCTTTGGAGCCCTGGCTGGACGAGGCTTTGTGTACCTACAGCGAGCGAATATACTACGAAAACATCCACCCAGAGGGATTGGATTGGTGGTGGACTTACCGGATAAATTATTATGCCCCACAGGGCTGGGTAGATGGCAGCATCTACAATCCTGAGGGATACCGTGCCTACCGGGATGCGATCTATCTGAACGGCGCTCTCTTCCTCGAGGAATTGCGAGATTTAATTGGGAGAGATGTTTTTTTTGATTTCATCTTTGATTATGCCCAGAAGTTTGCCCACCAGCTCGCAGCTGCGGACGATTTTTTCGCATTATTAGAAAGTTACAGCCCGGCGGATATTAGTCCCTTGCTAGATAAGTACTTTCAAAACCGCTGACTGAAGCAGATATATCCATGATTAAATTTACTCACGATGCCTGCCCACCTGAATAGCCCTGAGAAAGCAATCTAATTGCATATCTTATAAAATCTGTTTGTTTAGCAAGTTGTGGATGATGGAACAAGTTTATTATTATCAATATGTAATGATTAATAAAATAGTAGTAGTAGTAGGGCCTGGGGATATGTGGATAAACTTACAAAATTGCAAGTTTATCCCGAAGATTGGGAGTATTTATGGGGCGCCAGTAGGATTTATTAGTTAGAGATCGGATAATATATCCACAAGCAACATGGGGAGAACCTGAACACAAAAGATTGGGGATTAACAATCCCAAAACTCCTATTCTATATATGGAATGAACCGCGCTTATCCCCCCATATTTGGGGGTAAGGGGGAAAAGATTATTCGAACATACCGGCGACTTTTCCCCAATTAATGCGGTTTATCCACAGTTTTCACCAGGTTATCCACAGAAAGAAGGCTTTCGAACCAGGTGTTGATCATTCTTCTTGCGCGGAAAAGAGGATCGCAATCTCACCCCGGTCCCCAGTGATTGACTGATTGCCAATCGAATACGGTTTTGTTTCTTTTACCAATCCGCGTTCCAAGTGGACAAGAACCAACTAGCATAATATCTGCCCCAGCATTGCGGTGTAACCTTTTAGGAATAACCGCATCCAAGTATTGTGAGAGATAACACAAATTTGAATGGAGGCTTTTTTTGCGATGGAAATGGTGATTGATTTTCCGGGCGGAGCGCGCGTTGATGCCCATTTTGGACCATATACAGTTGAGACAGACCAGCTGCCCATGGGGGGAGGCGAAGGGTCAGCGCCTACACCCTTTGCGGTTTTTTTGTCGTCGATCGGTACCTGTGCGGGGATCTACGTGCTTGGTTTTTGCAAGCAGCGCGGGCTGCCGCTGGAGGGCATCCGTATTGTGCAGCGGGCGCATACCGACCCGGTCACACGGATGATTAGCAAGATTGACCTGGAAATCCAGGTCCCGCCGGAGTTCCCGGAGAAATACCACGCCTCTATGGTGCGTTCGGCAGAGCTGTGTGCAGTGAAGAAACACCTTGAGAATCCTCCACAATTTGATGTGTACACCAAAGAACTAGCTGCCGTTTAAAAAATTTTCAGTTCTGTCCAGGTGCGACGCTCTTCCGAAGAGCGTCGCACCTTAATTTTTGGAATGCTATAATTGGGCTGATCTTGTCCGGATTTAACCAGCCCTATAGTGAAAGGAGACGAATATGCCAAGGGTGATTCATTTTGAGATCAGCGCAAAAGAACCGCAGAAAGTGGTTGATTTTTATCACAAAGTCTTCGGCTGGAAGGTAACTAAATGGGAAGGCCCCCAGGAGTACTGGTTGGTTGAAACTGGTGAGACGGAAGAGCCGGGCATCAGCGGAGGCATCATGAGATCTAACCAGGTGTTCTCCGGCACAGTGAATTCAGTCGATGTGCCTGATATTGACGCATATATTGAAAAGATTACACAGAATGGGGGAGAGATAGTTGTTGAGAAGCATGCCATCCCCGGTGTGGGCTACAATGCATATGGCAAGGATGTGGAGGGAACCCTGTTTGGGATCCACCAGGAGGACCCTGAGGCAAAGTAAGGTTGATGTTCAGTCTTGAATGCCTTCATTCTTAATAATCTGTTGAGTATGTTCCTTATCCTCTGCGATCAGTGTTTCTTTTCTAGCAGGTTTCCAGCGTTTTAATGTTCGTTCATGGGTTCGTGCTTCGTCCTTGGTTTCGAATTCACCTGCCCAAACCAATTTCACCGGGCGGCGTGGTTTTGTATAGGAACGAGGGATTGAACCAGATTGGTGTTGTTTAATGCGCCTTTTGAGGTCACCAGTGTAACCTGTATAGAGAGTTTCATCTGCGCATCTCAGTATATAAACAAAAAAAGGCATAATCTCAGATCCCTTTAAATTTACCGCCAACCCATGATAAGTAATGGATACTTTTCGAATCGTCTTAATCGATCGCCAGTCGCATAGGTTACCACATTGTAAAATATGAATGGAGGGGGTAGGCTCTGCTCGTTAAATGGAAAATAAATAACGGTATAATGATGACCCTCGATTACTCCTCATAATTAACCACAGTGCTGCCTTCAACTCAATATTCTAAAATAAAGGATAATGCTCTTATGCCATCCGGAACACCCCCAGAACAGATCAAACCCACATCGTTAGACGATTATCTTGAAGTGATGAGCAAAGCCGTGTTCCAGTCCGGGATGTCCTGGCGCGTTGTGGAAGCAAAATGGGAAACGACACGCGAAGCGTTTCACGATTTTGATGTTGCTAAAGTCGCCTCATTCGATGAACGAGATATCGATGCGCTTACCAAGGATACGCGCGTAATACGCAACTACCGCAAGCTATCAGCCATCGTTAGCAATGCCCAGAAGATGATCGTGCTCGATGAAGAGTATGGCGTTTTTCAGAAGTATCTGCGTTCCCAGGGTGATTTTGATGCCACGCTCAACACCGTGCGCAATGATTTTAAATTTATGGGTCCAACAGGCATCTACTATTTCCTGTACGTCGTTGGCGAGCAGGTGCCTCCCCACGATGAGTTCGAAGCCACCTATCGTAAGTAAGTTTTCAGCTTGTTTAGAGTTTCTTCAGGATCCAAAAGTATTTAATTTTGAAGTCTGATTTTCTTAGCTAATAAACCCAAAAAATTCCCAATATAACAATATTGCCCTTCCTGACAGGGGAAGGGCACATGATATAATCCAGGCGAATTTCAGGAAAGTGCCGAAGGTGGGAATCGAACCCACACTCCCGAAGGAACACGAGTTTGAGTCGTGCGCGTCTGCCTGTTCCGCCACTTCGGCATCTATCGTTTGAACTTGCCTGGGTAGTATAACTAAAGTTGGAATGGGGGTCAAGCCAGAGGAGGATCTGGATGTACTTTCAGACAGAACAATTAAAATTACGACCTTTTGAATCTGACGATACACCGGCTCTGCAGGCATATCTGAACCATCCAATGCTGAGCGGGCGACGCTATATCCCCCAGGGCTTCCCAGAGGTCGTGCCGCTGTCCACCCAAGAGGTTGAATCGATCATCAAAAAATGGGGAGAAGAAGAATCTCAGGCTCACCTGGCAATCGTGTCGTCTGATAAGCAGGAACTAATTGGGCATGCTGAGATTGCCTGGGATTGGGACCCGCATGCATCCAGGGTTTCGGTGGTCATCGCCCGTCCATACCAGCGCCAGGGACATGGCTCACAGGTGTTGAGCCTCCTGCTAGAGTACCTGTTTGAGAACACACCCGCCCACAATGTGTCCAGCTGGATGGCGGACTGGAACCAGGAGGCACGGGCATTCGCCAAGAAGAATAGTTTTAAGGAGAATGGGCACTCCAGGCGCGAGGGGTTGCACGAAGGGAAGTATTATGATGGCATACTGGTTGATATTCTGCGACCAGAATGGCAAGCCATAAAGTAGGGATAACTCATGCCGTTAGAAGGAAAGATCGTCATCTTAAGAGAAGAACAACCCGAGGACATGCCGCGCTTGGCGGCGCTGCAAAACAATATGGAAACCCAGGCCTGGGGTAAATCTCTGCCGCCGGATTATACGGAAAATATGTATTTGAAACGCTTTCAGGATCGTGAGTTTTCGTATTATCCGAAAGAAGGGCGATTTATCATTGTTTCAAAGGAAACTGGCGAATTTGCGGGGATGATCTTGTACTCGGGGTTGCGTCCACGCTGGTCAGCCATGCTCGGAATCATGATGGACAAGCAGTATTGGGGATCTGGGTATGCCTCCGATGCCCAGGAGGTCCTGCTCAAGTTCCTCTTTCTGGAGCTGGGTTTGCGAGTGATCCGGATTTATACCAGCAGTGGCAGGACGCATGCCATTAACCTAGCAAAAAAATCAGGTTTCAGGGTCTCTGCCGGCCAACGCCAGGCAGTGTTCAGGAAGGGGGAGATGAACGACGCCCTGTTGATGGATCTGCTGCGGGAAGAGTACTTCACCAACCATCCTGATCTGGTTGATAACCTACCGAGGATTGGATAGGGTTCAACCATGCGATTGGGCATCATCGGCTTGCCCCTGTCCGGTAAGACGACCGTATTTAATGTACTGACCCGTGGTGATCAACCAGTCGTGACCAGTGGTGGGCGTTTTGAGGTTCACACAGCCACGATTAATGTTCCTGATTCACGTCTGGAGCAGATCGCTGCGCTATCAAATCCCGAAAAAACTATCTTTGCACAAGTAACTTATGCCGATATTACTGGCCTGGGCAGCAGCTCTGGGGGTGAAATATCAGGCCAGCTACTTAATCAGCTTTCTCAAATGGATGGTTTGCTGCACGTGGTGCGCTGTTTTGAAGACCCTAATGTTCCCCATATCTCCGGCAGCATTGATCCACAGCGTGATATTGAGATCATGGATGGTGAGCTATTGCTCAATGATCTGCTGTCGGTTGAACGCAAGATTACGCGCCTGGAAGATGAGCAGCGTAAGGGTGGCGGCAGAGATAAGACCCTGATTGAACGCGAATTGACACTTTTTAAGCGCATGCAGACAGCCCTTTCTGAGGAGCAACCTTTGCGGGATGTTGAGTTCACCAATGATGAAGAACACATCCTGGCCGGGTTTGGCCTGTTGACCAAAAAACCGGTCCTGGTCTTGCTCAACATGGGGGAAGACCAGCCGGTACCGCAGATTGAGTATCCTCATTCTCACAGCGCGGTCACCTCTTTACTGGCCCAATTGGAGATGGAGATCGCCCAGCTGCCTGCTGATGAGGGTCGTATATTCTTAGAGGAGTACGGAATAACCGAATCTGGGATGGTACGCATAATTCACCTTTCCTATGATTTGTTAGGCTTGATATCATTCTTCACAACAACTGAAGATGAAGTGCGCGCCTGGACAATCCAGCGCGGCGGGTCGGCACACGAAGCGTCTGGAATGATCCACTCTGATATATATAAGGGATTTATCAGGGCGGAGGTCATTGCCTGGGACAAGTTGGTGATCCTGGGGAGCTTAGCGGAAGCGCGCGCCACAGGGAGTCTGCGCCTGGAGGGGAAAGATTATGTTTTGCAGGACGGAGAGGTGATGCAGGTGCGTTTCAACATCTGATTGTTCGAGGCACTCCCCACTTATTGGTATAATCGGGGAATTAAATTCCCAATTATTAATATTCAAAATATAAAAACTTGTGGAGAAACGATGAGCAATTCAAAAACCACTTATGAACTTTCCCGATGGAGCCTGGGGGATTTATTCCCCGCCTACGACAGCGAAGAGATGAAAGCTGCCTTCGCCGAGGTGGAAGTGAAGGTATCCGCTTTTGAGGCCAGGCGGCCTGACCTCCGTGATGACATCATCCGCGTGGACTTCATGAACCTGGTGTACCTGGTAGAGGAGATCGATCGGATGCTCCACCGGATCGGCTACTTTGCTGGCCTGTGGTATACGCAGGACACCCAGAATCAGGAAGCCCAAAACTTTCAGGCCCAGGTTGACCAGTTCAGCGCGGGTATCCAGAACCGCATGCTGTTCTTCAGCTTGTGGTGGAAAGGACTTGATGATGAGAATGCAGCCCGGCTGATGGAAGATTCGGGAGATTACGAATACTGGCTGGAGGAAATGCGCCACTTCAAGCCGCATACCCTCAGCGAGCCGGAGGAGAAGATCATTAATATCAAGGATGTCACCGGTTTTAGCGCTATTAACACTATCTATGACACCATCACCAACCGTTATGTGTTTAAAATATTGATTGATGGGGAGGAGAAGGAGCTAACTCGGGGCGAACTGATGGTCTATGTGCAGGGCACTGACCCAGACCTGCGTGAAGCCGCATATCAGGAGCTTTACCGGGTCTATGCAGAAGATGGCGCTATTCTGGGGATGATGTACCAGAACCTGGTGCGTGATTGGCGCAACGAGAACGTCGACTTGCGCAAGTTCGCCAATCCGATGTCGGTGCGCAATCTCTCTAATGATGTCCCAGATGAGGTGGTGGACACCTTATTGGAAGTGAGCCGCCAAAATGTTGATCTGGTCCAGCGCTATTTCCGGTTGAAGGCGCGCTGGTTAGGGATGGAAAAAATCCGGCGCTATGATGTTTACGCACCAGTTGTGAAATCGGAAAAATCCTACGCGCACCCCGAGGCAGCCAGGTTGGTGTTCGAAGCCTTTGAAGATTTCCATCCCCGGATCGCCGAGCTGGCCAAGCGCGTCTTAGATGACAACCATCTGGACAGCGAGGTGCGCAAGGGCAAGATGAGCGGCGCTTTCTGTGCATCAGTCCATCCGGGGCTGACACCCTGGGTCCTGACCAACTTCCAGGGGCGAGCCAACGATGTGGCTACGCTGGCTCACGAGCTGGGCCACGCGATCCACTCCATGCTGGCTGAGGACCACACCCAATTCACTTTCCACTCATCCCTTCCGCTGGCTGAAACTGCCTCGACATTCGGTGAGATTTTACTGGTCGATTTGCTGCTGGCGGGAGAGACAGATGAGAATGTTCGCCGAGACCTGCTATTCCGCCAGGTTGACGATGCGTACGCCACGATTATGCGCCAAATTTATTTTGCCCTCTTTGAGCGCCAGGCGCACAAGATGACTCACGAAGGCGCCACGGTTGATGAATTATCCACAGCTTATATGGAGAATTTGAAAGAACAGTTTGCTGATTCGGTCGAGCTCAGTGAAGAATTCCGCTGGGAATGGGTTTCTATCCCCCATATCTATAGGACCCCATTTTATGTTTATGCTTATTCCTTTGGGCAGCTGCTGGTTTTCTCACTCTACCAGCAGTACCAGAATGAAGGCGAATCATTCAAACCGCGTTTCATCAAGATCCTGTCAGCAGGCGGGTCGGATGCACCTGCCCGTGTCCTGGATGAGGCTGGGATCGATATCCGTAAAGCCGAGTTTTGGCAGGGTGGATTTGATGTGCTCAACAAAATGATCGATCAGCTGGAAGCAATGCCGGTAAAAGTGTTGGATCCGAATAAATAGCTCATAAATAGAAAGATTTGCTTGACCAGACAAAAACGCCTCCCCTGCAGTAGGGGAGGCGTTTTTATTCTTCTACCTGGTGACACGTATCGAATGGATCAAGAAGGGGACCTGAGCCGGGCAGAGCTAATGGTTCCGTTGGCG
>JBEQLH010000264.1:0-4741 GCA_040326075.1 Anaerolineales bacterium | reverse complement strand
TGGAAATTTCGAGCAGTGCCTCTCTTTCTGAATCCCCTAAAGAGAACCTGACTCGAACACCACAATGTTGAACCTAAGATTGACAATCTACAAGGTTCTGTAAATAGCCAAAGGAATGATTACGCTGCTTTCACCGCCGCAGGCAGCTCCAACTCGTCGTTGAGTACCGACTCTTGCGGTACAAATATCATCAAGTCCATGTGAAAAGACTCAGGCGGGGCAGCCAGTTGGCCGCTTTCCAACTTTCAGGCGACTTGTGCTGGATGTAAATAATCAAGGGATCAATTACCCCAGGCAGGACTCGAATTGAATCCCCCCGCCTTGAGAGGGGACCAGCGACCAATTGATCAGGCAATGTCATAAAGCTTAGATGTGGGTGATCTGGGGAAAAATGCCTGCATATAGTGATTGGTAAAGTGAAGGTGACTATTTCCCTTTGATGCGAGGTAAATATCAAAAAAACCGCCAGAGATCAAATCTGGCGGCTTATGTTTTGGATTACCCTATCGATTACACATGTACGAAGTTCGATATAACCACCGGTCGGGATAAAGTTTTACTGTAGAAGAAATCCTGCAGGGTTTCACGTACGGTATCAATCTGCTGGTGGCTGCTGCCGCCCTCATTACGAGCCATATCACGCTTAACGGTATCCCGGGCAGCTTTGATCAGGTCTTCGGATGAATCCATATGCAGGAAACCACGGCTTAGGATGCGGGGTTCACCGGCCAGTTTGTGCTGCTTATTAATCGGCACTGTCACGATCACGAAACCATCCTGAGAAAGCCGTTCCCGGTCGCGCATCACACGTTTGCCAATTTCCCCCACCAAGGAACCATCCACGTACACATCTTCGGCGGGGACCGGTTCCCCCAGCCAGGCTTTTTCACCATCGGTCACCCAGCAAGATCCATTCTGCAAGATGTGGATCTGTTCCGCCGTGAAACCATTGGCCTGGGCCAGCTGGGAGTGCAGGTGCAGGTGGCGCAGTTCGCCGTGCACCGGGATTAAAAAGCGCGGCTGCACTTCTTGAAGCAGGATGCGAATATCCTCCCGGTTGCCGTGCCCGGAGACATGCACAGTTGCCAGCGACCCGTAAATCACATTGGCCCCGCGGGCAAATAGCTGGTTTAACATCCGGCTGACATCTTCCTCGTTGCCCGGGATGGTGCCGCCGGAAATGATAATCGTATCGCCCGCATGTACCTGTACCTGGCGATGTTCGCCGGTCGCCATACGATTCAGGGCTGAGCGCGGCTCACCCTGCGAACCAGTCGAAAGGATGACCAGCTTTTCTTCCGGTACAGGGCTGGTGATATCCACAAGCAGACCTTTGGGGACTTCCAGGTAACCCAATTCAGCGGCCAGCTCCACATTTTGCTGCAGGCTGCGCCCGGTCAGTGCGACTTTTCGCCCGTATTTATGGGCCAACCGGATAATTTCCTGCAGGCGAGCCAGCACCGAGGAAAATGTAGCAATGATAATCCGGCTGCCTTCCGCTTCAGCGAACAGCCCGTCCAGTGTCTCTGCCACCAGTTGTTCGGTTGGCGTTCTTCCGGGCTGGTCAGCGTTGGTGCTGTCTCCCAGCATAGCCAGTACCCCATTGGAGGTGAGCTGGTGCATGCGTTTGAGGTCCGTTGTACGACCCCCGGTGGGGGTTTCGTCCATCTTGTAATCGCCGGTATGCACAACCGCGCCCAAGGGTGTGTCGATCACCAACCCGACCGCAGCCGGGATGGAGTGCGCCACCGCGTACGGGCTCACCCGGAAGGGTCCCAGGTGCAGGGTTTGCTGATCATCGATCACCTGCAGCCGGGCACGTTCGAGCATGCCCATCTCTTCTAATTTCCGTCTGACCATACCGATCGTCAGGGCTGTACCATAAACCGGCACGCCTTCTTCGGATGGATCAAGGGCTTTTAATAAATACGGCAGGCCGCCGATATGATCCTGGTGGCCGTGGGTCAGCACGATGCCGCGCAAAATTTCCTGGTTTTTCAGGATATATTCAAACTGCGGCAGCACCAGGTCGATCCCGTACATATCGCTCTCAGGAAACATAACCCCACAATCAATAATGATCTGGTTGCGGCCATATTCCAGTACGGTCATGTTTTTTCCAATCTCCCCCAGGCCGCCAAGGGGAATAATTTTTAAAGTTTTACTCATTCTTTTATACTTAATCCTTTACTTCTTTCGATGTAATCTATGTAATAACAATTAGAGCGCTTTATTAAAATTTGCGCTGAAGATTTTTCAGATATGTGCCAAAATACGCGGAAAACCAGCAAGCCTGGCTTGGCTATCTGAAGATTTCTGAATTCTTTGCGAGACTTTGGGGGTCGAGCGGGAAAATCAGAGACTTACAGCAATGGCACTTGACGTTATCTACTGGCATATCATAACACATGCCTATTAGAATTGTGTTAAAGAATTTAACGAAAAAGTTGACCAAAATACAGGCTTATTCTGCTGCATATAGACTGCCGATAACCGGGGAGTCATTTTGAGAGATTAATCAATAAAAAGGTTGCGCACTAAAGATGTATGATATAGTTATTCGTAACTTACTTAGGATTTGTGAAGACACCGCCTGTCCTATTTCGGGACTGGCGGCTTTTTTATTAAAAAAGAACAATAATTGGAGATCACTGAATGGATACAAAGATATATGTTGGCAGCCTGTCGTACGAGACTACAGAAGATGATTTACGGTCGCTTTTTTCCAATTCTGGCACCGTAACCTCTGTCGCTTTGATCAAAGACCGCGATACCGGTCGTTCAAAAGGTTTTGCGTTTGTGGAAATGAGTTCTCAAAGCGAAGCGGAGCAAGCCATTAAGGATCTCAATGGTAAGACGGTGGGCAATCGTGAAATCAAAGTTAACAAAGCTCAACCTCCTAAGGAAAAGCAGCGTTCTTACTCAAACGATTACAATAGTTTTGGGAAAGGCGACTCCAAGAAGCAAAATCGTCGGAAAAGCGGCGGTGATTCACGCCGTTATTAATTTCGGTTTCTCCGGTCTTCCCAGGATCGGTCAATGTAGTAAGTAACATGATTGCGGTAACATAAAAAAAGATTGGCTGAGTATAAGATATGAATGAAAAGCAAATCCCTTTCCAGGTAGGAGATCAGGTTATTCATTGGGCCCACGGGCCGGGAGTAATTATCCAGCTGGATGATAAAACCTTATCCGGGCACACCCGACAGTATTACGTGGTGCAGATGAGTGATCTAACGCTCTGGGTGCCTATTGACCAGGCCGGCGACCGCAGCCTGCGGTTGCCCACATCCAAGAAAGATTTTATAAGTCTCTTCCAAATTCTCACTAGCTCCGGGAAGCCACTTTCTTCGGACCGCAATGAGCGCAGGCTGCAGGTGGTTGAGCAATTAAAAGACCACGAGCTCGCATCGATTTGCAGGGTTATCCGTGACCTCACTCTGCACAAGCGTCTCAAAAAGATGAATGAAAATGACAATTCCACCCTGGAACGCAACCGGAATTTCTTGATAAATGAGTGGAGTGTGGCCTTATCGATCCCGATCCAGCAGGCTGAACAAGAACTGAGAAATCTGCTGGAAGGTGATGAAAACATTTCATAAAAATGCATGGCTCTCATTTCTAAATCCTCTTGTGCATATTCTTGGTGGATTGGTTCACGTTGATCAGAGCGAGGTTTTGTTGGGGCAGATCGCTGTAATTGATTTTCTATTTCAAGATACCAATTAAAGCTGAATAATGTTGTCCTGGCAATCGTGGTCTCCTGGTGGATAGATCATGCCAAACCCAGCACCACACTAGTACTCAGTCACTGTGAAACTGATGGATGTAGCATAGCCGCTTGTCGGCGTTCTTCACGGGCACAAGGCCCCCGCAGGGAGCGGGGCAGGCTCTAGGCTGCGAAATCATTCCGTCGAAAATAATGTGACTGAGTACTAGATATTTATGGCCACCTGTATTTGGAGATGCAAGCCGAGGCGGCCCGGATCAGGGACGATCTGGTTGCGCCGATACCTTTAGATGCACTACCATCTGAGCATCAACAACTTATCGCAGGGGACAATCAGGTAAAACACCTGCAGCAGCCACAACATTGCACACCATAGCACACGAAGATTGATCCCATCTCAAAAGGTAACGAAAAACCACCAGATATATGGTTTGTCATGGGGGAAGATTCTGTATATATTTCTTTGGCGGTTGCACCAAAGTTGCACAGGACTTATAGAAGAAAAGTGATATTTAAAATTCTCGGTGAGTTTTGGGTGTGATAAATGTCGCCAAGATATCCAGCGGATAGATAAAACAATCAATATGCACTGAAATATCCAGCGAATAAAACATTCCCAAATCAGGCTCGATATTTGAATGTATAATGGATCAATAGATTGAATAAGCATTAAGAAATTTGCTTACCAACCTGGTTAAGCTGCATGGTTGCCCCCCCGATATGTGTCACGCGAATGGGTGCAGTGGAATCAATTCCGGCCAGAGATGAGTACTCTTCCATGCAATCAGGCTTGGGAGAGACTCATACTGGCCTTGTTGCTTTGACATGGGGAAAACATGATTCGTCACTTCATCATTGATACCGACACCGCTTCCGATGATGCTGTAGCGCTGGTTATGGCCATGCGCCACCCTGGAGTCCAGATTGAAGCAATCACAATAGTGGCTGGCAATGTACCTGTGGATCAGGCCGTCCAAAATGCCCTTTATACAGTTGAACTTTGCCAGCAGG
>JBEQLH010000263.1:0-4744 GCA_040326075.1 Anaerolineales bacterium | reverse complement strand
ACTATCGTCTCCCCAGTGATGTAGCTTGAAGCATCACTGGCCAGGAAAAGGGCAGCTCCGCTGATCTCCTCGGGATCTGCTATGCGCTGCTGCGGGATCATTTTAATGGTCGCTTCGTGGATTTGAGGATCCTCCCACAGCGCGGAGCTGAATCTGGTCTTGACGAACCCTGGTGCGATTGCATTGACCTGGATATTTTCGTGAGCCAGCTCAGCAGCTAAAACACTGGTAAGCATCAAGACTCCCGCTTTACTGACGCAATAGACACCCATTCCAGGCAGAGGGATTTTCCCCGCCACCGAGGCCATATTTATGATTTTGCCGCCGCCCCTTGCGACCATAGAATCGACGCAGGCTTTGGCAATCCGGAAGTAACCTACCAGGTTTGTATCCAAAATCTTAGCCCATTGTCCTTCATCCGCAGTTAGTACGGGACCAAAGTGCGGGTTAGTGGCTGCATTGTTAACTAAGATATCTATGCCCCCATAGACCTCGGTTGTCTTACTCACCAGGTGGTTTACTGCGGATTCATCCCCCGTATGTGCGGCGATTGGTAAAGCCTCTCCACCGCTAGAAATTATCTCCTCAGCAACGATATCCAGGCCGGCTTGTTTGCGGCTGGCAAGGACCACTTGCGCACCGGAGGCGGCGAAACTCAGGGCTATCGCTTTCCCAATACCCCTAGATGCACCGGTGATAAGCGCTACTTTGCCATCCAATCTAAATTGAGTCATCGCGGTCTGTCCTCACACTGTCGTGGATTGCCAATCCCGAGCAAAACACCGCCTGGATATTCACAACTTTTGAAGATTGAGCCGAAAAACTAAATGCTGCAGGTTAGTAGGTCAGGGTGACCTTTTTTAAGCCGCGCGGTTTGTCTGGATTTATACCTCTGGCCACAGACAGATGCAAGGCTAACAACTGTCCAGGGACCGTCGCGACGATTGGTGATAACCATTCGGGCATCTCTTCCGGCAGGCGGATCGGGGGATCGGAAAATTTTTCCAACCAGGGAGCGTTGGTCATGACCGCCAGATCGGCATCTTTCCATCTGATGGCTTCGATCATGTCTTCCATATCCCGCAGGGCTTTGCCTTTCACCGCGATGGCCAGGACTGGGAAGCCGGTCTCCAGCAAGGCTATCGGTCCATGGCGAAAATCTGCCGCCGAATATGGTTGAGCGACCATATAGCAAATCTCCTTGATCTTCAAGGCTATTTCGTGAATCGTGCAGTAAGTATATCCACGACCGACAACAGCAATATGATCCTTTTTGCTGAACCGTTCGGCAATTGTTTTAGTTACGGATTTCTGTGTTAAAGCAGCCTGGACATACTCAGGCAGCGAATTTAGGTCGGCGATGAGTTCTCTATCCCCGCTGAGGTAAGCGGCCAGCATAGCGACCGCAGTCAGCTGTCCAGTAAACGTTTTACTCGCCGCGACGCTTTTCTCTTCCTGCGCCTCGAGGATGATATTATGATCGGCGATGCTGGCGATGGGAGCACCGGGGACATTGGTGATCGAAACGGTTGGCACACCCTGTCGCTGGGCTTCTTCAAGTACGGCGCGCACATCAGGTGTCTGACCAGATTGTGAGATTCCGATCACCAAGCCTTTTTTTAATATTGGCAGCTGGTTGTATAAGGTGAACAGGGATGGCATAGCCAGGCCAACCGGGATTTTGTTGATCCCAGACAATAGATACTTGGCATATATAGCAGCATTATCAGATGTCCCCCGGGCTGCGATTAGAATGAAGCGCGGGGGGTTCTCGCGCAATGTATCAGCTAATTCCTTAAACTGAGCACTATGCGTCTGCACCAAATTCCCGATCACCTCAGGTTGTTGGAAGATCTCTTTTTCGAAATAAGAGGTCATACTCATTTCTCCTCAGAACTTGTTTTCCCCTGTCCATAATTATAACTTTGAATTCATTGAAGGATTTATCACCTGGGCTAGATTTGATAGCGGATCGGCGGTTTCTTTAAGTTTCCAACCAGATGGATAAATATCAAGGTAACGTTGGGAGATATTCTTCGAATATTATTATCCTCTTTGAAAATCACCTGAAAAATCCCTCACTAACTGTTACAATTCCTGGATGAGAAATCCCATTATCATTTGGCCATCAGTTGTTTTGTGGCTTCTGGCGATTGTTGCCGTGTTCATAACCGGGGAAAATGAGGTGATTAATGCAATCGCCTTATTGTCCTCATTCTGGTTGGTTTATTTGTGGTGGACTTTGAACAGGTCACGCAAAGGTATGATATGAATGTTATTCAATCGAGAGTGCGACCAGGATGGTCGCCTGGAAGAATTTAGGAATTAATTGCGGGCTAGCAGTATCGCAATATCCGGAATCTTAAACCTTCATGGCTCAACCAATAAACCAGGTTGAGCCTTTAGTTTTTATCTTTCAGTAGTTTTAGATAATCATACGTTCTTGGGGGGGGATAAAGGAAATAAACACCCTGAGAGAAATCTTAATTCATCTGTATTGCTGAATTAAGATTTTAATATAAACGGATAATAAAGATTGACAATCTCCGGATATGAATGTATCATTTGATCCTAATTTGTTGGTGAATTTCTATTGATTATGTCAATGTGAAAAAGGGTTTTAAAGTGAGGTGTGATTGTGGAATTCGTTGAATCTGATGTGAAAGAAAAAACAGGCAGCATTACATTCACCCGTTTGCATCCAGGTACTAATTTAGGATATGTTTCCCTGACCGTGGCTGATTTGAGACGATCAATTGACTTCTATGAAAGATCGCTTGGATTTCAGGTTCAAGATCGGGAAAATGGTACGGCATATTTGGGCGCCGGTGGCGATCCACTTTTAAATCTCAGTGAACGACCTGGCGCCAGGTTGCTTCCCCGGCGGACGGGTTTATATCACTTCGCCATATTGACGCCCTCCCGCCAGGCATTAGCGAAATCCCTGCGCAACTTGATTGATACGGGTACAGAATTACAGGGTGGAGCTGATCACCTGGTGAGCGAAGCGATTTATCTCACCGATCCGGATGGGAATGGAATCGAGATTTATCGCGACCGGCCGCGTGCTGATTGGGAATTTGAGAATGGGACGATAAAGATGGGTATGGAACACCTGGATTACCAGGGAATACTGGCTGAATTGAATGGCGATCCTGCTCCCTGGATCGGTTTAGAGCCAGATACCAGGCTGGGGCATATGCACCTGCATGTCTCAGACCTGGATGAAGCGACTGTCTTTTACGATCAGGTGATCGGTTTTGATTTTTTGTTATCCTATATGGGTACGGCCTCATTTTTGTCAGCGGGCGGCTATCATCACCACATTGGGGTCAACACCTGGAACGGGGTCGGCGCGCTACCACCGCCAGAGGATTCAGTTGGGCTGCGGTATTTCACAGTCCTGCTGCCAGGTGAAGATGATCTGGGGATGCTGGTTGAACGGCTCCAAAGGGCGCGGATTTATTATGAAATGCGCGATGATGGTCTTTTCACCCTCGATCCTTCTCAGAATGGGATGTTGTTTGTGGTGAAGGGTTAGGGGCGGAAAGCATTCCGAACGGGGGAATTTGCCTATTGGGAGTGGTTGCTTTGGGAAGCTCCACCGCGAACTGCACGCCCACAAGACCTGTCTCGAGCAGGGTCGAGGGAGCCTGCACTGAGCTTGCCGAAGTGGGCTAGACTACAGCACAAGCACCTAGATTACATAATACAACCCCACAAGGGGCTAGTACTGAGTCACAATGAATGAGATGGGTGTGTCATTGCGAAGCGGTGCTTTACCGCTGAAGCAATCTCCCTATCAGTGGTGGAGTTTGCTTCGTCGTGCCTCCTCGCAAAGACAAGCAGATTTATGTATCGTAAGGTCTACCATTCATCAAAATCACAGTGACTGACTACTAGACTACAGATCAAACGCCAATGGGAGGCAAGAATTCAGGTGAATGGGGGATATGGAAATAGGCTATTCTATTGAATGATTCTTGATAAAATTGAATGAATTCTCTGGGAGTTTACCTACAATGTGAGGAGTCAATATGATTTACCTGGCATATTTTGCAGCAGGTCTCTTCTTGACCAATGGTGTGCCGCATTTTGTTAACGGCATATCAGGACGCAGGTTTCAGAGCCCATTTGCTTCGCCCCCAGGTGTAGGCGAATCGCCCCCGCTGATTAATGTCCTGTGGGGGATGGCTAATTTTGTGGTAGGCTACCTGCTGATAGCTGGTGTGGGAGATTTTCATGTTGGTCTAACGTTTGATGCATTCGCCTTTGGATTGGGGGCAGCATCGATAGCTGTTGTGCTATCCTGGCATTTTGGTCGGGTACGGTCTGGGAAAACAAAAGAAGGTTACACAAACAAGACTTTGGAGCAGAGCAATGACAAACAATGATACAACGCAGAAACGACGCTTAGGGCAATCCGATCTGGAAATCACGCCGGTCGGGTTAGGTGTGATGCAGTTTTCCGGAGGTAAAGGAATGACTGGCATGATGTTTCCCGAGATTCCCCAGGAAGAAAAAAACGCCATCATCAAGGCTGCCCTGGATGGAGGCATCAATTGGTTTGATTCTGCGGAAATGTACGGCCGTGGCAATTCAGAGCAATCCTTGGCCAGAGCTTTAAAAGCAGCCGAGATGGGAGACGAAGAAGTGGTTGTGGCGACAAAGTGGTTTCCGATCTTCAGGACTGCTGCGAATATCGGGCGCACGATCGCCGATCGGCTCCGCTTTTTAAATGGCT
>JBEQLH010000262.1:0-4765 GCA_040326075.1 Anaerolineales bacterium | reverse complement strand
CAATTAACATCCTTAAAATACTCTCAAAATAAGTTTTCATTCTCGTTTAATTGCCACCACGGATCCGGTTTCATCAAGGCAATATCCCGCGCCACATCATCAAGCGCGTCCTGAATTTCGACCTCATGAGTGATGGTTCGGTTTGTTTTATCTGTGGTCATGAAAGTGTTCATCTGATGAATTGATCACCGAACTATCCGCACAGCTTGAACGAAGTGCCTTTGTGGTGTAACCATAAGGTAATTTGATTACCTAAACCGTAAACCTAGCTGTCTCAATTGATCGAAAAAGGTAAACTCGACTCCTTGAATTAAGCGCCCAATACTGCAATGCCGATGGATAATACGCCAAACGCGGCTAATGCCAGGATTGCTGTGCGCCAGCCTTTTATTCCATGTGCTTCCGAAACGCCAATCCACATGGCAAAGAAGGCTACGATCACGGCGATAAAATGGGCAATCGATGCGAGTGGGGGAATAAAACTCAGAAGTTCAATAACAAATGCGCTCTGGGCAAAGCCCATCACCCTCAGAGTGGAAGCATAATCTCCTTTCCCTCCCAACAGGCGTGCCCCTCCGGAGACTACCAGAACGGCAATAAACCAAAAAAGAAATCTCGCCAGGATGTCCAGCACATCCAAACCACCGATGCTGAGTATCGATTGTAGAGCTGAGGCAAGGAAAGCGATCAATAAGGCTGGTCCAGTCATAAAGGGATCATTTGCTACGGCGCGAAAGGTCGCCCGATCCAGCGTGACCGTACGCGCAGCCCGCCTGACCCAGGACGGACCCTGGATCAGGCCATTGGCGAAGGTCGAAATCGCCCAGGACATCACTCTCTCTTCGACCGGTTCGGCAGCCGATTTCGGGGGAGGTGCGGGAATATCGCGGCGTGCGTCGAGTATGGAAAATATATCAGCTGAATTTGAGGTCTCCGGGACCTCCATATCGTCGGGGTGGAAGATAAAGGCATCAGTCTGCTCACCACCCAACCCCCCGTGATTGCCGATCAGCTCTTCCAGAGCAGCCACGGTGCCATCCGGATAAAAAGTGCTGTTTATAATCAGGTCTCCAGCGTGTGGGAAATCGGCCACGCGCTTCACTTGCCCGGCGCGCAAATCCACATCACCAAACGGAACCAGTGGATCCTGCCCGGTGATATCACCGGTGTACAGATTGCGGGCACCGTTTTCACCAAAAACGAGTGGAACGTGGTCATCGTCATAAGCCACCACAAAACCAATGCCTTCGTGGCCTACCAGCGTGTCGACCAAACTCGGATAGGCAGCATTTAATTCATTCAAGGTGACCTTCCTGGGGAAGACATCGAAATATACCTGGGCCAGGTTGCCGCTGTGGCAAACCGTCACGTTAGCTGGGTTCACCTCCTGAAATGATGGCTGCCTATCCACATTTCTCTGCAGGGCACGTTGGGTCCTTTTGATTAAAGCTCGGCCGGCTCTGCCCCCCGTACTTCTCTCTCTGATATTCTCCAATTCGCCCATCATCGCCACTACCGATAAACTTCCATCGTCACCACCTCCTGTCTGACAACAGACTGTCTCGTGCGGCAGTAGACTCTGGATGTACTCAAATATGTTCATCCCGTAGCGTTGCTCGAAGGTCGCTCCAAAGGACTGCCCGTGGTCGGAAAGGAGCAATAACTCATACGGGCGCGTGGCTTTCTCTTCGATCACTTTCCTAATGCGCGCAACTGTTCGATCAAACTGGCGTAGGGTTTTGAAAGCATCTTGCGTCCATGGACCAGAGTGATGAGCTACCTCATCATAGCCGGCAAAGGTGGTGTAAATGGCCGGGACGCCGCGGATAACATCCAGGATAATCAGGTAAGCTGATACATCGCGCAGAAAGACGTTCGTGGCAGCGCGCAGGAAAGGATATCCGTTGTGCAAGCGGTTTAGGCGTGGCTGAACGTCCTGTCTTTTTTGTCGCCAGGCCTGCCATAGTTCCTGGATCACATCGGCGAAGAACAAGACCAGTGTGCGCATGAAGAAGTAGGGGTTCACCATCAATAGGTAGATATCGTCAGCGCGATTTTTCTTGTCTTCTTCGCTGCCCGTGCGCAGCTTGGAAAAAGTGAGGATCGACTTTTTCGCGTCTCCGCTGAACATATTGCCAATGCTGGAGCCATCACGCACGAGTCCAAGTCCATTGGAAAGGTGCGGTTCAATTTCCTCGGCCACATTGTTGCCCACCATCAGCCTGTTTTGGTCCTTATCAAACCACCGGAAAGCCGGGATATCGTAATTGTTTCCAAGCAGGATCCCAGCCTGGCAGGCTGGGGTCGTAGCAGGTGTACCACAGTCGACGCGTGATATCTTATAGCCCTCCTGATCGATCATTTCCTTCAGAGTCGGCATCCACCCCTCTTCGATTGCCTTTTCAATATGCCAAAAGCTCAGACCGTCGATCTCCAGCATTACCAGACCGAGCTTATCATCCTCTGAATTCATGACGGCTTGCCGCATCGCTAAGCGTTCGACTAAGCCTTCATAGAAAGAATCATCATCATCGATCGTCAGAAATGCAGTAATGATTGTGTTAACTATTGCCAGGAAAAAACCACCAAAAAAAGCTGTCCACCAGCTGGAGACCTCAAAACCCAACAACAAACTGGCTGTGATGCGCAGCACGATTGCATTGATCACAAAACCGATCCCGAAAATCACAAAAAAGCCCAACGGCAATGTCAGCAGCAAGATCAACGGTCTTATTAGCAGGTTGACGATTCCTAACAAGAGCGCCGCAGATACTGCCACCACGAGGACAGGCCTCGAATCCGCCGGATTAATACTGATGCCAGGTATGATCCAGGCCGTCGCCAACAAAGAGATGATATCTACAATCCAAAGGATGACGAATCGATAGATAAGATGTGCCAGGTGCTTTAATGAATTCATATTGGCTTTCTCAAATGCAATAACATTCAATCTCAATTAGTCGAACCCATCTGAATCATGGTCGATGCTAATATTCAGTTTGTCATGGTATTGGATCTTACAACAGCAAAGATGTATGTGCAAGGAGTACCAGCCATCGGGATTACAACTATCAGGCTTGCTGCGCACCTGACCGTCTTTCAGGGTGATGGTTTGGTTAATTCGATCTGTGGCCATGAGAATGCTCATTTGATGAATCGATCACCGAATTATCCACCATCTTGTTGCGCCGTCCAAATGAGCGCTCAGTAATAGTTATCCGTTCAGGGTCAAAATGGCTTATTGCTGCTGCAAAGTAGGGTCTGGTTACCCGCCTTGAATAGACAGGCAAGCCTTCTGTATTAATGGTTCCCAGAGCATCCTGGTAGTAATCAAAGATATGAGAGTGACCAAGCTGGACACCGGCTTGCAGTGCGCCTGTGGCAATCAATGACGACACAGATTGCAAGGAGCGGTCTTCCTGTATTGCCACATTCTGTAAATCTCTGTAGATGCTCTCCAGGTGACTGGCGTCTGGCAGCCCGGTCGCTTTCATGCGCATCTCCTGCCATGAACTGCGCATTTCATCGACATTCAGGGGTGGCTCATCAAGTACGTCTGCCATCAAGCCCGATGTCCCTTCCAGGGTATTGAGCAGCTCTTCAAGCGAGGTGATTTCGGCATCCTCATGCAGCACATCATCACGCTTGAGCTCAGAGACCAGCGCATGCAGATAAGTGCGTGTCCCACCGGTTAGATCAGCTGCGACCGCAAACAGCCAGAGCGGAAACCAACCACCAGCCAGCCCGATGCCAGTGCTAGCCGCCTTACGCATGGTTAACTCACGAACACCGATGTCCCTAGGTGGCAAAACGCCGCTAACGCCACCAACCAGCTCGATCACAATGCGCAGCAAATCAGCGATCAGGCCCTGGTAAAAGCGTGAACGGCGCAGCCAACCAGGCAGCAGGACTTCGGTCGATTCGTAGACCAGGCCGCCAACGCTGGCAGCAAAGGCGCGTATCGTTCGCTCTGGCAGTGATATGGCATAGCCCAGCCTTCTTCCTGCTGTTTCAAGAAAGCGGGGCATTGATTATCACCGGGTTGCGATGATCCAAATAGCGTGAACCAACCCCGGAATGTACCCGAGTAAGGTCAAGAGAATGTTCAACCAGAATTGGAAGCCAAACCCCACCTGGAGGAACACCCCCACCGGCGGAACAATCAATGAGAGTACGACTCGCAAGCAATCCATAGGAACCTCGTTGAAGTATTTCGAACAATACAAAGATAATGCTAGGTAGAATTTTGACGGATTTTAACGGACCACAGTCCACCACAAGACTGTGGTCCAACTTGATTTGCCAAACGACCAGGTCTAATAAGGACCAATTTTACTAATCAGTCTTCAACGGCTTCAGAAAGCTTTGCATAGACATCATCACTCAAGGTATGGCGCATGATGCTCCCCCCCTCAAACTTATCCAGTTCTTCCATAGCCTGGTCAACCTGCTCAAAATCAATGAGGGCCACCACAGCTGAAGAACCAGGTCCCAGGTTATCTCCGATTTCTTTCAAGAGATCGTCTTCGATGCCCAGGTCGACGAATTTGCCGGCAGCAGCTCCACCCGCCGCGCCTAAGAGGGCGCCTCTGATAAAGCCTCCTCCCAGCAAACCCAACACCGCGCCAGCTGCTGCACCCCCGATAGCGCCTTGTTTGGTATCGAAATCGCTGGTCTCATTGATCTTGACCTCTCCGGAGCTGGACCGCACGATCACCGCCCCGTTTTTCAGGTCAACGACGTCCATGGACTCCATGGCTTTGAG
>JBEQLH010000261.1:0-4795 GCA_040326075.1 Anaerolineales bacterium | reverse complement strand
TCAGGATTCTTATAGTGCAGAATATCATTGCTGATGCGGATATCCTTGACCCCCATCAGGGCCAGTGGTCTCAGAAATCGCACACCTGCCTCAACAGTTCTGGCGAAGTACCCGTTCGTCACAACTCCCACATCGTAATCGAGCTTTCTGGCGCGTTGAATGGCTTTTAATAACATTGGATATTGAGTAAAGGGTTCACCCCCACCAAAATATATCCATTTTATACCGGGAAGTTTGCGACCTTCATTGAGAAAATGTGAGACCTGGCTGAGGGATATTTTTCCAGCAGCTCTCTGGTCACTAAAAACGTAGCAGTGTTTGCATCTAAGTGAACAGTTATAGGTTAGTAATATGTGGAATTTGGTGATCATCCAATATCCCTAATCAAGATTCGCTCCCCAAAGGTAATTGAATCAAAAAAAGAAATTGATAATTAATGAGGTGTGCTTTACGTAAGTATCAATTTTATGTGAACAACCCAGTAATTCTAACTTAGTTACGGTCTTTGTGAGTTACTCTTCGATTGAACGGAAAGTTGTTGCACAATCGGTTACAAATCTGAGTGGGTTGATTTAATTCAAAAACTTAAAGCAAACCCGATGACTTATGGTAAAGTAAACTTTCGATGAATACCATGGATTTCTTGGTATCCATTTCGAAGATAAACTGGAGAAAGTATACATTCATTAAAGAAATCGGTATCACAAATGCAATCAAATTAATCACCCTTTTTGGCTTCATAGAAAATTGTTGTACCAGGCCAAAATCAACACTTGAAGGCGATCTCGCAAATTACCGCGGAGGCATCCAGCAATGGGCAGTATGAAGACGAGATCAGTAATCAATATAATTGAAAATGCTACTGCGATTAGGCAACAACCCACTGGCTCTGGGATGGTGAATGTTTGTTCCATCAATGGGGAGTATGGACGCTTGGGTTCAGTTTGTCTCGATGTAGCAGGAGTTTGCGCAGTCGGTCTCCCGGATTCATACTGCAAGAAGGAGCTGCGTTGAACTTGGCTTACGACACTGGTAACTAAAGGACTCGATAAGATTATCATGGAGAATTTCAACCCGAATCAACATAGTTTGCAGTGTGAGAATTACCTTTCCCAATCGCTGAAGAGGCAGGTCCGCTTTGTCTGTGCCGAAAGACTGACCAAAAGCACGCGGGATGCACCATGGCGATTGGATGTAGAGGTTAATGGGGTTAAGCGAAAGTATGTGCTACGCATGGATGCGAGGCGCGGTGAGCATGAATTTGAAGTTCTTCAGATGATGGAATCGATCCCAATCCCAACACCACGTGTATATGGATGGGATCCAGAAGGTGACGCTTTGGGGTTACCTAGTTTCTTCAGTGATTTTATTGAGGGTGAATCTTTGTTAGAGCCGATGTTGGCCGGTGAAACGTGGGCAGAGGAGTTGTATATCAATACTGTCTGTGCACTCCAGGCAATAACCCGTGAAGATCTTTCAGCAATTGAGCATCGTTTCGAGAATGAAGACACGGCTGATAGCTTCCTGGATGCAGCTTATGGATTCTTCAAGACCAGGCCGGATCCTTTAGCGGATGCGGTCTACCGAAAACTAAAAGAGACCATGCCTGTCTTGCCATCTGCCAAGTTCAGTAATGGGGACCTATGGTTGGACAACATGATCGTCAGTGATCGACAGTTGGTTGGAGTAATAGACTTTGAGAATGCAGGCTTTAGCGATCCCATCTTCGAATTCTTGCTGCCATTCTTCGTATCTCCTGATTTACGTGGCCGGGGGATAGAGTTGCGATATCTTCAGCAGGTGGGATTCAATGCGGATATATTACATTGGTATCATGGCCTTGAATACTTTGACACCTGGCATTGGGTCAGGTCAACAGGGGAATCCTTTGTCCATTACAATGATGAAAATCTATCTGCGGCTCTGAAGGTATGGTTAGTGACCATGGGAGAGAAAAATGGCATTTCATTGTCCGGATTGCAAAAACCTCAAAACATTGCAGATCATTAATCGGATCGAGCTACCCCCAGATGCACGTTCGGATGAAATCTCACTTCAAATTGTTAAATGCAACAGCTGCAAATTTGAAGCGGTGGCAATCTATGAGGAGTCACATCGGGGTGCGCTTGATTCTGATGTCTTTGACCATTACGGGTATGCGCTTGATCAGAAGGAGATCAAGGAGTTAAAAACCCTGATCAGGCAGTGTCCTGAACCGAAAAATCTTCGCTGCTCCTGCGATACTCACACGACTTTAAAACGTAATGATTCCTTTGGAAGGTGGGTCAAACCAGGTTTCAGCAAAGAGCAGAGAACATTCCGCATGGTTTTGTAAGCCGATAATGCCGATGGTTGGAAACTCACACCATTATTCCTTTAAGAACGCTCATATTCGATAATTATTGTAGATCCGAAACATTGTAAATAAAAAGGAGGACGAAATGGATGTACAGGATGCTCCATTCCCAGAATCTGCGTTAGAGGAAGTTGAAAATCTCCTCTTCCCATCTGGTGTCAAAGCAGAAGAAATGCTCGAGCTCGTACTTGTTGTAGAAGATCATGATTTGAGCGTGCGCGGGTTTTCGGAGTTATTAGGCTTTGTTGATCGGACATATGGTCGTCTTTCTCCGAGAGGTATCCGCAGCTATGCCAGGAGAGAGGATGAGCAGGTTAGGATCTCGGAAGTACGCAGTGGTTCTTACGAATTAATTATTGAGACCTTGGCAAATAACACAGAGGCTGTCACATCGTTGGTGGTGATCAGTCTTCTTATTAAATACCTGCCTGGCGCTCTCGAATCTCTATCTGCATCTTATAAAGACTATGAGGAAGGTAGATACACCCGAGAAAAGCGGAACCAGCTTCGAAAACAAATCGAGGAAGATGAGAATCTTCAATCCCTGAGTAGGAATAAGCAAGACCAGCTGGTGGAATATCTGGATCACCTGTATGAACGGGATCGCAAACATTTAAAGAATGTCGGAATGTTTTCAATGCAAAGTGTTATCGATGTATTGATCAGGATAGCAAAGAAGGATGAGTAGTGTGTCCCGCTCGTTTATAAAACATCACTCCTGTAAGCGATGTACCCCCTTTCTGACAGTAAGAGCGGAACATCTCTGGGAGCAATTATGAATAATAAAGAATTTGTGATCAGTGAAATTCAGGCTGCGTTTATAAATAATGAGTATCCGGGGGATAACCTTCTTCAGGGCAGCTTTGAAGGGAGTGAACCATTTGAAGAGATTGAACCATTTATGGGTCAAAAGGATTGGATGAATACCCCATCTCCAGTTCTCGATAATCACGCAGGTGCCCTTAACTTCTTCTCGGAAGCCGGTTTCAGGTATTTCCTTCCGGCTTATCTCGTCGCAGACATAAATAATGAGCTAATGTATGCTGATCCATTATTCCATTTGATCCATGGATTTAGTGAGGGTTCGGTCGAGCATGTCATTGGAACACGTGTGTTCGTGCGAAAAATTGGAAAAAGTGCCTTCGTCAACCCAAGGCGTTATGGGGGGATGACTTTTTACGATTATGCACGTTATAGGTTATCGATATTTACAAGGGAAGAGGCGCGCGCAATCGTAGCTTACCTCAAGTATAAGATGGATAGGGATCCAGAAGACTTGAATAATGAAGAGATCAATGAGGCACTGAATTCATTTTGGTTAGAGCGTACCGAAATTGCACCTCCTGGAGAAATCGTTGCGGCGTATATGCAAGAGGAAGAAGAATACATTGCTGCGATAAGTTCACAATCCGATGAAAGCGGCTGAGTGGGTATCCGGGTAGGTGATAATAGAGTATTAATAAGCCAAAATGCGCATAGCCATTTTCTTTGTTGGGATACAGAATTGTGATCGAATAAATACAAAGAATAAAATTGTCGTTTGAAGAATTATTCCCCGCATCTCTATGATGATTTTGAATTTATTTCCCGAGATTTCGAAATAGATTGCAAGAGGGTCGAAGAGAAGGTAGGCATGAGAACTGAGGGAAAATTACAAGGCTTTGTTATGCATCCGAATTTAAGCCATACTCCTCGCGATAGTTGCCGATTTTCCATCACTAAAGAGTGAAAAATTACTCCGTGATCCCTTACTTGATCCAGTTTAATCCACATCTGCGGAGGATGTTTCCTTTTAAACTCAGGGAATTAACAATATGGTTGAATGCATATTGAGTGATAAAATTCACCCCGTTGGATGAAAGTTAGTTTCTGTAACCCACCCACGAGATTGGAATAGCGGATGACTGCGAAAATTTTGTCGCTCAGCGATAAACAGGTCGACTCGATCTACAGCTCCAGGATTAAAACACGCTTCGCAGATATTGATTTAATCCTGGGTTGTGGTGACCTGGCATATTATTACCTGGAATATGCGGTCAGTATGCTCAATGTGCCGCTCTACTATGTGCGCGGTAATCATTCCAACCTGGTTGAGCATACCAGTTCCGGACCCAAGACACACCCCCACGGAGGCATTGATTTACACCGTAAAGTTGTTCTGGAGCATGGTTTAATCCTGGCTGGAGTGGAGGGAAGTCTTTGTTACCGTCAGGGTGCATTTCAATATACTCAATCCGAGATGTGGTCGCATGTCTTGCGCATAGTCCCAAGTCTGATCATAAATCGAGCAAGGTACGGACGCTATTTGGACATCTTTATCAGCCATGCGCCTCCCTGGGGTATCCATGACCAACCGGATTTACCCCACCAGGGCATAAAAGCCTTTCGTTGGTTGCTGGAAACTTTTCGACCACGCTACCACTTCCACGGTCATATCCA
>JBEQLH010000260.1:0-4798 GCA_040326075.1 Anaerolineales bacterium | reverse complement strand
GTTTTTTCAATTGCTTGATTATCTGCTGGCGCAACTCAATACGGTTCTTAACTCGCGCCGGATTACTGGAAAATCGTTTATCATCTGCCATCTGTGGAGAATTCAGGACTTCGACAAAGGTGCGGAAGAGGTTATCATTCGCCACACAAACTAAGAGACCTTCGTCAGCGGCAGGATATACCTCGTAGGGGGCAATAAAGGGCGTACCCGTACCCTGCCGCACCGGAACCACCCCCGAACCTAAATAACCAGCTACATGATAATTGAGCCACCAGGCCGCGGTCTCGAACAAACTGGTTTCAACCCGGCAGCCAAGTCCACTCTCTTGCCTGCTCATCAAAGCCGCGAGGATGCCGATGCTAGCCCACATCCCCGCCCCCAGATCGTTCACTGCGATCGGTAGGCGAACTGGATCTTGATCTGGTTCTCCAGTCATATCCAAAATACCGGTGGTTGCCTGCAGGATCGGATCGTATCCGGGTTCATTACGCATTGGTCCAGTGCTTCCATAAGCAGATATTGAGCAGTAGATCAGGCGTTCATTCTCCTTTTTTAGATCATCATAACCCAGTCCGCGTTTCTCCAATGATCCGGGGCGAAAACTCTCCACCAGGATATCTGCCTTTTGTGCCAGGGCGTGAATGATCTCTACACCAACAGGCGTGTTGAGATCGACAGCTAGACTCCTTTTATTGCGGTTTGCACTAAGGAAGGTTGTGCTTTCGCCATTCCATCTGGGTGGCGCCCAACTGCGAGTATCATCCCCATACTTTGGACGCTCAACCTTGATTACATCTGCCCCCATGTCCCCCAGGATCATGGTGCAGTAAGGCCCGGCGAGATTCCGGGTCAGGTCCAAAACACGGATATCTCGCAGGGTTGTTCCAATTCCTACTTGAGAACTCATACTTTCACTCAATTTTTTTTACTAATGTCCTCTGACTTTACTCTTTAAATCTTCATCCTGATCTGCAGCAGCCACGATGCTCTCGATCTCCATTTTTACATCTTCAGGCAGCGGCTCTGGATTATGGTTTTCGAGGATCCAACTGATCGTTTCGCGGGCAACATCCACCGGATCCCGCCATTTGCGACCTTCAGGTTTCCCGTCTTCATAAAGGATCGACTCCTGCCGCCACATCGAGCGGGTAGCTTTGACGGTTTCTTTGTGTCCGATGTAGGAGCCGTGGTGTCTAAGCTCCTTGATCATGTCAAAGGAAAGTGTCTTAGCGTTAACATCCATTCCATCGGTGACCTCGTCGATCACCCTCAGAATTTCGCGATCGAATAGAATGCGCGGGTGATCGAGTAAGCTGACTGCTTCATACATCCCACTGGGACCAAAGGACATATCAGCACCTGCCATTACTGCCAGAAAGTGCGAGTACAGGTTCTCATAACCGGCTTGCCAGTTGCCGAGTTCATACTGGCTGCCTCCGAAGGAATGACATGCGAGCACTGGGATGCCGTTGGAATGAGACAACTGGACGCTGGCGACGTTGGTGATCTGAGCGATGCTCGATCCCATGAAGTAGGCTCCCGTGCGGGGGTCGATAATCCCCGGGTTGACGGATATGTAGTTACCCACGCCTGGATTGATGATCTGGGTGAGCATGATACCACTCAGAGTTTCAGCCATGGCCAGCGTGAGGGACCCGGCCGGGTATGGTGGCGCCGTAAGACCCAGGGTGGGCATCGACATAAACCCAACTGGTATACCGTTCTCGGCGAATACCATCGCGGCTTCTATGCCACCTCTATCCTGCGCCAATGGGGCAATACAGCAGAGCAGCTGCGAGAGTATCGGACGATCTCGTAGTTTCTCTTTACTGCCAGCGATGGCGATTGCCATTTCAACAGCATAGCGAGCTGAGATTTCATCCATCACCGATTCAGACTCGACATGCTTTTCAGTGCTGTTGAAGCAGGCCTCCAGACCATGGAGCGGGGAGGTCACACCTTTATCGCTGGCGCTGACCGACGGCCACAGCAGCGAGATGATCGGCAAATAATCGGCTATGCGCGCATGGTTAGCGGTATCCTTTTTTACCGACAGGCGGCGTTCACCGGTTTCAAAATCGACAATCTTGGGTGCTTCCCCACTGCAGTAGAAATAGGTGCCCTCCCCACTGCCGACAGGAACATCTAGTTCCGGTCTCAGACCTGCCATTGTGTAGGCACGCGGTGAGGTCGCAAGGTATTTATCGAGTAATTCAGCAGGGATCTTGACAAGCTGGTCCTCAAAATCGACGTTTGCACCGGCATCGGCAAATATCTTGAGTGCTTTATCGGAGGGAAAAACAACTCCGATTTCTTCCAGTACCGCTCGGGAGTTCTGGTTGATCTGGCTGATTTCCTGATCATCAAGGATGCTGACCTTTAACTTAGATTTTATGGGTTGGATGCTGGCTTTTCTTTGCTCCAGTTTTATCACTTCATACTCCTCAGGAATTGTTAATTAGTTCGGGTAACCTATTCGTGGATTTTAGTTAAGCGGGAGCGTCAACTAATCGAAAGGCAAGATCGACCGCAGAAATAGCGTCTTCGGCATAACCATCGGCACCAATCTCGGAGGCGAAGCTCTCGGTGACGGGTGCGCCGCCGACCATGACCTTGACCTGGTCGCGGATACCAGCCTCCTCAAGTGCTTCAATCAGTTTTTTCTGCTGCAGCATGGTTGTGGTCAGCAGGGCAGAAGCACCGACGATCTCAGCTTCGTTCTCTTTAACCGCGGCGACAAACCGATCTGCACTCTGATCAACACCAAGGTCGATCACCTTAAATCCATTGGCAATCAGCATCGTGCCAACCAGTGTTTTGCCGATCTCATGCATGTCTCCTTCCACGGTGCCAAGCACAACCCTCCCTACCACTTCCCGTGATTGATCACCGACCATGGCCGGTTCAAGCACAGCTAAAGCTCTTTTCATCGCCTCCGCACCGATGATCAGCTCCGGCAAGTAATATTCACCGCTGGCAAATAACTCACCAACACGCTGGATACCCTTGGTCAATCCTTCATTGATGCAGGTCAATGGATCGAGGCCCTGGTCAAGCGCTTGCCTGGCCAGTTCCTGCGCATCATCAGGTTCCCCATCTATCACGGCCGTGGCCAATTTTTCATACATTTCTTCAGACATGTCTATCTCCTCTATATATTATTTTAGGGATATCGTAATAATTCCAGCTACCTAAACTTTCCAATCACAACATATTAATAAAATCAATACAACTTCAACCATAAGGTCAGAACACTACCATTGGTATTTGCTCAGCACCTCCAGGATGATACCCACCCCTTCTCCCGCCTGCTCTTTGCTGATGATCAATGGCGGGGCAAAACGTAATGAGCTACCGCCGCATTTAGTCAGCACGATGCCTTTGCTTCCCATCTCTTTGATCACCTCTTTGATGATCACGGCAGCCGGGCTGCCATCAGCATTGATCAGCTCCACGCCAACCATCAAGCCTTTGCCTCTCACATCTCCAATAATTGGCAAATCTCTTTGGGCTTCGCTGAATCGGGCCTGGATGAAATCACCAATCTCGACCGCATTAGCCATTAAATCCTGTTCCAGGACGATGTTCAGCGTAGCCAACCCTGCCCGGCAGGCGATCGGGTTGCCGCCGAAGGTGGTGCCTTGAGCAGCTGGCGGCCATTGATCCATCAGTTCTGTTTTCGCCAAAACGGCCCCTAATGGTAAACCACCACCCAAAGCTTTCGCCAGGCAGATGATATCCGGCTCAACATCCCAGTGTTCGACGGCGAACATTTTCCCGGTGCGTCCCAGACCGCTCTGCACTTCATCGGCGATCAGCAGCGCGCCAACCCGATCGCAGATCTCCCGCAACCCTTCCAGGAAACCGTCCGGAGGAACAATATAGCCCCCCTCCCCGGCGATCGGTTCGACGATGATGCCCGCCAGGTCTTGAGGTGGCACCACGGTCTCCAGCGCCTTTTCAACCAGGTTCAAGCATGCCAATTCACAATCCTCTGCTGACGGATATTTCAATGGACAGCGGTAGCAATATGGATATGGTGTGTGATGAACACCGCTCAGCAAGCCAGGGAGACGCTGCCGGAACAGGGTATTGCTGGCGGTCAGCGCCAGGGCACCCATCGATCGCCCATGGAAGCTATCCGTAAAAGCCATGATCATCGACCTGTTGGTTACATAGCGAGCCAATTTTATCCCTGTCTCAACTGCCTCCGAGCCGCTGTTAACCAGGATACCTTTTCCGTTTTTTAGCTCACCAGGAGCGACCGCTTTTATGGCTTCCAGCATATCCACGTAAGGCTTCATGTAACCTACATGGCATGCCCCGTGGATCAGCATTTGTGCCTGGTCGTTGATCGCATCGACAACATCCGGATGGCAATGACCAACATTCATGGTGGCGATACCGGAAACAAAATCTAGATATTTGCGGCCTTCAAAATCGTAAAGGTAAACCCCTTTACCGCGCTGAAATGCAATATCTGTGTAGCGGTAGATAGTCCCCGCCACAGATGCCTGGTCATGAGCGATCAACTCCTCGGAGTTAAAATCCCGATCTTGTGTGAGTGTCGACACGCTTTTTGTCATTTGACTTTTCTCCTGACTGTAAGAGCAATTCCATCCAGATCAGCATGGATTGAATAAAAACTTGATTGGCAAAAAGAATTGGAATGTAACATGTTTGCTGTCAGGCGCTTGCTGATGGTTATCCTTTGCAGCCCTCTTAATTTATTAAACCTTTTTACTTAAACCAGTCCAATATTCTCTTCTCAAATCATGTTTTAATATCTTTCCGGTGC
>JBEQLH010000259.1:0-4813 GCA_040326075.1 Anaerolineales bacterium | reverse complement strand
CAGGCAAGTCAACAAAGGAAGATATGTCGGCAATTGAGATTGATCGAGTAAGTAAATCCTTTGGGGTGGTGAGGGCAGTGGATGATGTTTCCTTTAATGTTGCTGGTGGTGAAATCTTTGGATTGTTAGGACCGAATGGGGCTGGTAAGACGACCATTCTGCGCCTCATCCTGGACATATTCGAACCAGATGAAGGGCAGATTGCAGTCCTGGATGGACCCATGAATGAATCCAAGAAAGCGCGCATTGGATACATGCCTGAAGAGCGTGGTTTGTACCAGGATGTGCCACTAGAAAGGTGTCTGGTGTACCTGGCAACCTTGAAGGGTTTGCCCCAATCAGAGGCGAAATCAAGAGTGGTCGACTACCTTGAACGATTTGACTTGATCGCATATCGCAAAAAACAGGTTAAGGAACTTAGCAAAGGAATGCAGCAGAAAGCTCAGATCATCGCCACCCTGGTCCACGAACCTGAGCTGCTGATGGTTGATGAACCGTTCAGTGGTCTTGACCCTGTGAATACGAGAATGGTAAAGGATATAATGCGCGATTTGCGGGAGAGTGGTGTGGCGATCATTATGTCTACCCACCAGATGCACCAGGTTGAAGAATTATGTGACCGAATACTGTTGATCGATCACGGTCGTCCTTTGCTGTATGGGGAGATAAACATTATTCGCAAACAGTATGCCGAACACACACTCGTCATCCGTACCAAGGAGAGGTTGCCTTCACTAGATGGAGTCCTGAATGTTGAATCTCACAACTCGACTCACCGTTTAACTCTCTCGTCTGAAGTAGAACCTGCAGATATTCTTCACCAATTAATAGCCAAACACATTATCGTCGAGCGATATGAGATCGCTGTCCCTACTCTGGATGAAATCTTTATCCAGGTTATTCAGGATGGTAAAGAAACCGAATGAGCATGGTTTGGCGTGTCATGCGTTTCGAGTATGTGCGGCATGTATTTCGCAAACGATTCTTGTTCAGTTTGCTCAGCTTGCCGCTGTTCGTAGGGGTCTTGGCTCTGGTCGTTATGCTGTTGGTCAGGTCTGAGATAAATTTGAAACCGGTTGGATATGTGGATGAATCTGGGTTATTGACAAATCCCGAAGATTTGCCTGGTCAAGATTTTCAAAACAGCTTGGTAAAGTTGATCGAATTCGACGAGGAACAGCTGGCACAAGATGCACTCCAGGCTGATCAGATCCAGGCATATTATGTTATCGATGCAGCTTTTCAGGAATCCAGCCGGGCGAAATTGGTTGCAATCGAAGAACCGAGTAATATGGCAACCAGCCAGTTCAGGCAATTCGTAAGGGCTAATCTGATCGCCGATTACCCAGCAGATGTAGTTCGCCGCCTGACTGCTGGCAGCCAATTGGTGATCCAATCTATCGATGGAAGCCGCCAGTTTGTGCAGGGGGATTGGCTGGGGTTTCTACTTCCATTTATGGTGGGTTTTATCTTTCTGGTGGCTGTTTTCGCCACATCAGGTTATCTGCTACAGGCTGTGGTTGAAGAGAAAGAAAACCGGACTATGGAATTACTGGTTTCCTCAATCTCACCGAAACAGCTGATGACTGGAAAGATCCTGGGGATTATCGCGGTAGGGTGGACGCAGCTGATCATATGGTTTGGATTAGCTCTTATCCTGCTGTTGGTCGCCAGCTTTTTCGTTGATTTATTGAGCTGGATAACGATGCCGGCAAGTTATCTTGCTTTGGCGCTGGTATTATTTGTGCCTGCCTTTGTGATGATATCGGCGCTTATGGTGGCAGTCGGGGCGACATTGACCGATGTTCAGGAAGCTCAACAAGTTACCAGCCTCTTCACGTTACCTTTATTCATCCCTTTTTGGTTTGTGTTCCAGATAATCAACCACCCAAATGGACCAATAGCGGTCGGGCTGAGTCTATTCCCCTTTACTGCCCCAATCGCGGTGGCCATCCGGGCAGGATTTGCCTCAATCCCAGCCTGGCAATTTGGACTCAGCCTGGGATTGTTGATCATTTGTGCAGGAATTGCCGTATGGTTTGCTGGACGTGCCTTCAGATTGGGTATGGTGCGCTATGGGCAGCGGGTGTCCTGGAAAGAATTTCTTGGATTCAAGGTGGAAGGTAAGGTGCAGTGAATAAGACCTTATTTGTACTGCGTCATGAAGTAGTTACTTCTTTTAAGCGGCGCTCGTTCCAGCTGGCAGCATTTGGGATACCGTTAATCTCGACCCTGATATTTGCTGGCGCTTCATTACTCAACAGATCGGCACCTGACGCGGTTTCAGAGATCTTAAACCCTGGCCAGGTGGAAAAAAATGTACCCCAGGGATATGTAGACCTGAGTGGATTGATCCAAACTTTACCTCCTGAAATACCGGAAGGTGAATTGCGAGCTTATCGGGATGAAGGTCTAGCAGAAGAGGCATTACTCTCTGGGGAGATCAGCGCTTATTATCTGATCCCGGAAGATTATTTAGAGACTGGCCAGATCGGATACGTGAAGAACGAATTTAATCCATTGGATTCCTTCAGTAAAGGGTCATTGATCAACCGGGTGCTTCAACTAAATTTAATTGATGGGGATACACGCCTGGCAAATTTATTGATCAGCCCGTTAGCACTTGAAGTTATGATCCTCAATCCATCCAGCGGGTTAAGCCAGGGAAATCCCCTGGCTTTCTTCCTGCCTTATGGGGTGATGTTTTTGTATTACATGCTGATCCTGATGGCAGCTGGATTTTTGGTCAGCAGTTTGAATAAGGAAAGAGAGAGCCGTGTGCTTGAGATCATGCTGGTGACAGTTACGCCCAGACAGCTGCTGGCAGGAAAGTTCATTGGGTTGGGATTGATGGGCTTGCTCGTCAATATCCTTTGGGTAGGTACCGGTTTTGGTTTGATGCGCTTAAGCGGCAGTACCTTTCAGCTGCCAGCCGAATATCAAATTCAAGCATATATCTTGATTTGGGGAGTCATTTATTTCTTATTGGGTTATGCGGTTTATGCAAGTTTGTTGGGAGCGGTTGGGGCGATGCTGCCAAATTTGCGTGAGACCTCTCAAGCAACGATGGTCGTGATCCTTCCGATGATCCTGCCATTGATGTTTATTACCTTGTTGATTGAACAACCGAACGGTTTGCTGGCAGTGGGGTTAAGTTTGTTCCCATTGACCGCCCCGGTTACGATGATGCTGCGCCTGGTGCTGGTCCCTGTACCAGCCTGGCAGCTTTTTCTCTCGGTATTATTCCTGCTTTTAGCTGCAGTTATTATCCTGCGTGGAGTGGCGAGTATGTTCCGCGCGCAAACCATGCTTACTGGGCAGCCTTTGAACCTGAGGAACATTTATCGTTTTTTTCGGGGGGTTTAAGAATCAGCAGAAATAATCTATTCTGATTTAATAAGGGTGGCGCGAGAGGACAGATTACTTAGGGGTTTGCAGTCACATATTCAAGGGCGTATTTTGCATCCTCATAGAAAGGATTTTCTTCCAAAGCTGCATTGAAATCGTCGATCGCCTTATAAGTTTCTCCCGCTCGATATCTTCCCCACCCGCGCCACAGTAAAGATTCTTCCGAATTTGGCGTGCGCTGTAAGGCATAATCAGTCAGGGCGAGCAAATCTTCATTGCGACCACTGAAGAAGTAAGCGAAGAATGGCCCAAACTGGTATCGAAGCATGCGTTGGGGTAATCCGATCTGGCGAGCTGTATCAAATGCCTGGGCGGCTTCGTTATAGCGTTCGAAATATATCAGGTTGCTGCCTAAGTTAAACCAGGTGTATGGATTATTTGGATCGAGATTGGTTTCTGATTCTGCCAGTTCCAGGGCTCGATCCCGGTTAAAATCCACATCCCAATTTTCTCCGAGTAGAGATTGGACAAGTTCTTCCTGGTCAGGTCGATAGACCATGATGTACGCATAATTAAATGCCTGCCAATTATCAGCCACTGATTGATAGGAGACGAGCCGGTCTGGTCCAAGAAAGGTATCTTGGGCGATAAATGTCTGTGTGTCTTCGTCATAACCGGTCAGCAGCAGGTAATGCCCTGCCCACAGGTCATCGTTCGGCCAATAAGGTTCCTCAAAAAGAAAACCCTCCTCGATCATTATCGGGAGTCCAGCTGCCAGGAATGATTTCAACAATTCGATATCTCCACCAACGCGGAACTCTGCATTCAGCCAACCTGCGTGGTTGCGGACATAGTAGATCAGCTCTTCCACATTGACGTTGCGATCACCGGTTTGCGGTTTTAGCAAGTCGGATATATCCGTCTGGTTTCCTTCCCAATTGTGAGTGTGCAGGTAAAGAGATAAGGTTGCTGGACCGCAGTTGTTGGGGGTTTGTTTTTCCCAGGGAGGCGATCCCAGGTCGACAGCTTGAGGTAATGGAGTCGGGACAGGTGTTTGGGTAGGGGTCAGTTCTGGTGAAGGATCAACCGGCGCCAGGACCGTCGGTCGATCTGTTGGAGTTTCGGTTGGATAGGAGGTAACCGCGGCTACCGGCTGAGGTAAGGGCGTGGGCATTTGACCGACAGGATTGATTACGTTGCGTAAATAAGTCATGGCAACATCCAGCCGCCAGCTTAAGCGGCTGTTTATGGCCGGTATCTGGTAAAGCAGCCCCCCAACTACTAGAAGCGCAACAAATATCAAACCCAACTTCACGAAAATCGATCTGGACATTGCCCGAATTTTATCACTGCATGATTAACGCCTGATGAAACATGAAACCTGTTCTATATATACCCACATAAAACAGAGAAGAAATTGCATAATTACTGGTATATCCTGCCGTTCCCGGGATCTAGAAAATGG
>JBEQLH010000258.1:0-4819 GCA_040326075.1 Anaerolineales bacterium | reverse complement strand
ACTCAGTGATGACTCCGCCTTTTACAATCGCGGTCTGACCCATAACATCCAGCCCGCCAATGTCTCGCAATGTTTCAGATGCCTCATCCACTGCATTCTTGGCTGCATCCTCCCAGCTGGTCGGGGAACTGCCAACCAATTCGACAACTTTTATTACGGCCATTTGTAATCCTCCTTTTGATATGCTTTTATCTTTGATGAAGAATCCTTGTGTTGTATGTTCAGATCCTCCCACGGATTGCGTTTTCTTTCGCAACCTATTATCATTTTCCAGTTTCTCGGTCACCCGCTGATGCGGGTTGATCCTTTATTTGAACCGGATTTTGTTCTTAGGGAACAAAAAAGAACCAACTTGGCATTGGTCCTTGATTAGCTCGCTGCTCAGGATATCGTTACCTCCTGACCCATGACCAGGAAAATGGTGCTGGGTGAAAACTAGAAACGTTTTAGATTTCAATTTCATTATAGCATAGTGGTTTTCGACTCAAAAGCAATTAGCCCTCATCCGGGTGGTATTCTCCACTTGCAGTAAGCTGGCGAGCTCCATCTTCCCCAGTTTCGAAAATCTTGTATTCGAGATCGATCGGCACGATTTGTGACAGCATTCCCTGCGCCGGGCAGTAGCGCCTGGCTGATAGCTGGATGGCGCGCAAGACGGCACCTTCATCTACCCTATGACCTACGATTTGGTATTCAATCTTGATATGGGTGAACACGCGTGGGTGTTCTTTTGCCCGGTCTGCGTGGACAGTGACCTCAAAACCGGTCAACTCCTGGTGTTTTTTCTGCAGGATGGAGACCGTATCCATGGCGGTGCAGCCTGCTAACCCGGTGGCAATCAGCTCCATGGGGCGAAAGCCATCATCATCTCCACCTACCCTTGGGTTGGCTCCCAGAGGGACTAAATAGCCAGTATCTGCTGTGCCGGTGAAGGATAATCCTTGATGCCAGGTTACTTTTGCTTCCATGTTTACTCCTTGAGCAATGGCGTGATGTTCTGTTCCAATGAGGCCCGGGTGACGGCTCCGCTCCAGACCATGACCACCTGTCCCTGCCTGTCGATCAGGTAAGAACTGGGCAGGTAATTGTTTCGAAAACTGTTCAACGCCGAGCTGCTTGGGTCTATCCAGATTGGAAAATCCATCCCATAACGAGCGACAAAATCGGAAACCATATCGGCCGGATCGCCAGCGTCGATCGCCACGAGGACAAAATCCTGGTGTTGATGATCGCGGAAATATCCATTCAGGATGGGCATTTCCTCCCGGCATGGAGGGCACCAGGTCGCCCAATTATTGACCAGAACAACCTGTCCCTGGTAATCAGCCAGCGATACGGGATTGCCTTTGATATCATTCAGCTGAATATCGGGAGCCGGGTAGCTTACCCTGGCTGGGGCATTCAATTCCACTTTGGCCGGTGAGGCTGATGCGCCTGGATTTGGGAGCAGGATCAGGGCAGCTATGCCCACGATCAATAAGCCGCCTCCGACCAGGGCCATTGCTAATATTTTATATTTCTGGTTTTGACTGCGTTGCTTAAGGTTAGTTGGCATTGATCGAGCGTATGATCTCAGCGAGTAATTGCTCTTCTGGCACCGCGCCAACCACATGACCAGCGCCATTGTTAATCGTGGTCTGTGGTACGCCGCTGACATGATGTCGTACAGAAAGCTCGGGGAATTCAGTAGCTTCCACCATCTCTGCCTGGACCAGCGGGCTTTCCATCGCCATCTGGTGGGCTAGAATTACAGCCCGGGGGCAGTAGGAACAGGTAGGGGTGACGAATACCTGCAGGGAGACTGGTTCAGTTAAATCAGCCAGCATATCGCGTGTCTGCTGGTTTAATCCAGAATCACGCCCGGAAACCAGGATGATGTCCTGGATCAAGGATGAAAACTCGTGTCCTGCGGGGACACCGGCATATCGGACCCCAAAATCGATCAGCTTGTCACCATCTCGACCGGTGATCACCAGACCAGGGGTCTTGTCGACGTGATACATGCTGGCAAGTTCCGAGTCTATCTCAACATCATATACGCTGAGGTGAAGGTCACCTGATAAGGCAGTAACTTCTTCCGCCAGCTGCACAGTCTGCTCGCAGAATTCGCAGTCATCCCGACTGCCGAAGAACAGCACTTCAACCGGATGGTTTAACTGCCCGAAGGCTTCTGCTACCTGACCTTTTATCTCATCATTGAGTAATGCTTCCACTTTACTTGATCTCCTTAAGATATTATTTTATTGGAATGCCCCACCGGGGCAAGACTATAGTGTTATCAGGTAAAACACCCAGAGAGGGTGTACCTGCATTGAGGACATTCCAGGTTGAGAACGCTGTTGTAGTCCAGATGTCCAATCTGGCAAACCGGGCAAATATCACCGATTTGGAATTCACGTGGGGTATCCTGCTGTTCTACCTGAACCTGGCCTTCACCTTCAAGCATGAGGACGAAAGGCAGGTCTTGAGGTTTTGTCATTTTAATGTCCGGCAAAGGATTAGATGCAGTTATGCCGAGATGGTTACAAATTCAAGAATTCATCTAAATCCAGGCGGTGGAAAAGCCTTTGACGGACCTCATCAGGGAAAACAGCTGCTTCGGATGATGTTTGGTAGAGGGAAACGGTTTTGCTCAGTGTATCGATTACGATCCGGCAGTTCTCGCAATCCTTCATATGCAGTTCGATTTCGTCACACAGCTCTTGCTGTAAATCACCATCCACATAATCAGAGAGGGAATTTAACAGCTGCCGACATTCTTCGTGCCTGTGCATAAATTATTCCTTTTCTAACAACCTGCCAAAGTATTCCGAGAGGTCTTCCCGTAATCGCAGTCTGGCCCGCGATAGGCGAGTTTTTACTGCCATTTCACTGATCTCAAGTACTTCAGCTGTTTCTCGGGTAGATAATCCTTCGATATCCCGCAGGATAAAGACCACCCGCAGGTTGGTGGGCAACCTGTTGGCAGCCTCATCTAAACGGGCACGCCCTTCTGAAGTCAGGAATTCATCCTCAGGCAAACAGCACCAATCGACGATCTGTAAAGGCTCTTGAGGCTCTGTATCATAAACTGAAGGGACATCAAAAGAGATCGTCTCTGGTCGCTTACGGCGGATTGACATTAACGCTTCATTGGTCGCGATCCGGTAAAGCCAGGTCGATATGCTTGACCGCCCGTCAAAATTACCAATATGCCGGTAGGCCTTGATGAAGGTTTCTTGGAGGATATCCTCGGCGTCTTGAGGGTTGTTGAGCATCTTTAATCCCAGGCGGTAAATCATAGGTGAATAAGCTTCAACCAACCGGGCGAACTCTGCCCGATCTCCATCACGCAATGCTTCGAGCGAGAATGATTTTTGATCTTGATCGCTGATCATTAGATGCTCTTTGATCGTAAAAGGTTACGTTTATTGATTTGAATCTATCTCAAGGTCTTCCATCTTTCTCATCAGGTCTTCCAGCTGTTGAGAAAGGGTCTGTAAATCCGTGCTGGAGGGCACTCCTCGCTCATCCAACACACGCTGAACCGCGATTTCGTCTAAATCGCTCGTTTCCGGAGGGGTGATATCTTCAGCAAGCAGCTTGTCACGCCAGCGGCGAGCCTCATCTTCAGCCAGCTCCCCTCGATTTATAAGAATTTCGATGCGGTGGTCGATCTCTTCGTCGATCTGCTTTAAAAGCTCCAAAGGATTGGCCAGGGCATTTCGCATGCGCCCGATGGTGAACCCGCCCGCCTGGACCAGTCCAGTGAGTACGGATCTGGGAACAAAACCCGTCTGCTTCTTCTCCTGCTCAAAGATGATCTGGGTCAGTACAACCGTTGTGATATCCTCACCAGAGGCGTGATCGATCACCTGGACTTCACGGCCCTCACGAATGCGAGCGGCGATATCCTCAAGGGTGATGTAACCCTTTTCTTCATTATCATAGAATTTTCGGTTGGTATAGCGCTTAATCGTCAGCATCTGTTCAAACCTTTGGATACATAGGAGTCAAGAGATTATAAATCATGTCATCGAGAGTGGATATTTATTTTTCTTTTTTATTCTGGTTCGCTTGTGCCAAATCTCCATTGGGCGATAAGCAGGTAGGACGGGATCAGGGCTCAATCTATCAATGGGTTGCCGACTATCTTGTGATAGAATCCACATGATTTTGACATCCTGGAACGGGTTACCAGTTCTGCCCGAATTTTTCAGACCATTGAAATAATTATATAATGGTATGTAAATCCAAACCTGGATTAATTATCTTTTAATATCTTGGTTCAATAACCTTATGCTGATCAGACCTCGCTATCTCCGTCGCTACCGCCAAATTGTTGAAATCCTGGCTGATTATGGCTTTGGCGCTTTCCTGGCGCAAATGGGGCTTAGCGATCGCCTCAATATTCCTCGCCGGTGGCGCCATCGCAGAGATATCCCTGGTGACGCGATGACCAATCCCCGGCGATTACGGCGGGCTTTGGAAGACATGGGGCCGACGTTCATCAAGTTTGGGCAGATTCTGAGTACGCGTTCGGACATCATGCCACCAGAATATCTTGAGGAATTAAGTTTTCTACAGGATGAAGTCGCTCCGGTATCCTGGGATGAAGCCCGTCAGGTAGTCGAATCGGAGCTTGGTGCGCCTGTGGAGGAGCTGTTTGCACAGATAGACCCGGTTCCGATTGCCTCGGCGTCGCTGGCACAGGTCCACGTCGCCCAGCTGGTTGGTGGGGAAGAGGTGGTGGTTAAAATCCAGAGGCCAAATATTGAGAAAACGATCAATTTGGATTTGGATATCATTTATGATCTGGCTCAAACGGCTCAGCAGCGCA
>JBEQLH010000057.1:0-14390 GCA_040326075.1 Anaerolineales bacterium | reverse complement strand
TTGGGTATTCTCAGCCTGGCCGGTCTAGGCTTTGTGACTTTGCTGCCTGTCTGGGCAGTTGATGTATTGGGTGGTGACTCCACCACCAATGGATTTCTCCATACTGCTCGCGGCCTTGGGGCGCTCTCAGGTGTGTTATTGATCGCTGCCATTGGTCAAACTTATGCCAAAGGAAGATTATTTACAATCGGCACTTTCGTGATGCCCGTTTTTCTCATCATCCTTTCCCTCACCCGGATCCTGCCAGCATCCTTCTTAGCTTTATTCGGTGTTGGTTGGGGATTCATGGTGATAATAAACCTCAGCAACACCATGGTGCAAATCAATGTGACTGACGAATTACGTGGCCGAGTGATGGGGATATTCACCCTTACTTTTTTTGGTCTATTGCCGATCGGTGCACTGATTAATGGGGCTATTGCGGACCAAATTGGTGCACCGTTGACTGTTCAAATTAACGCCTTGATATTGCTTGCTGCCGCTTTTCTGCTATTTCTTCGCTTCCCTGCCATTCGATCCCAAGAATAGCTTCCAGAAATTATTGATCCCGTTTCTCAACGTCTTAAATCCATTCGCAGAGAGGCAGAATGCTGCGAGGGTATCTCGTCTATATCATTAGCTACCCTGATTAGACAAGATCGAAGCTATCGGTCTCAACTATCCAATCTCATTGAACCTTTATCGGACGCTTCCACTCCAATTCGAAACTTTCAAGGAATGCAAAACCAGAGTATAATAACAATTGAATTTACTAAGTGCTGTTTCGGAAACGTTCAAAGACCGGTCAGGCTTACGTATTCTGATCGGTCTTTTTCTATCTCTGGTGCTTGAAAAATATTACTGGTTGAAATGATTTTATACATCAGGGTTGATCGAGTTCCCAAACAGGGAATTGAGGTGATTTGTGTCTGATGGTACTGCAGAAGTTGCTGACAATGTAGTGGTTAGCCTGGACTACGTTCTTCGCTTGGATGACAAGAGTGAAATTGATCGTTCCGCAGAAGGTTCTGCTTTAGAGTATTTACACGGGTACAAGAATATCGTCCCCGGACTCGAAAAAGAGCTTGATGGTATGACTGTTGGTGATGAAAAAGAAGTGATTGTACAACCTAACCTGGGTTACGGTGATCGGGACCCAGATAGCGTTGTTGAATATCCACGTGACTCTTTCCCATCCTCCCTTGATTTAGAGGTTGATGCACCAGTAATGATGCGAGATAGTCAAAATGGAGAGTCGCACAGGGCTTATGTTTCGGAGATACGCACAGATACGGTGCTGCTCGACTTTAACCATCCCTTAGCAGGCGAAACGCTGCATTTCAATGTCAAAATCGCTGGACTCAGGGAACCAACCAGTGAGGAATTGGCCCATGGTCATGTTCATGATGAAAGTCATGATCACTGAGTTTAATTTCAAGTTTAATACCCAGATGGAGAGCAATAGATGAACCTATATGTTGGAAACCTCAATTGGCAAACCACGGAAGCCGACCTCCAGGCAGCATTTGAAGCATATGGTCAGGTAACTTCGGTCACTATTATTAAGGACAAGTACACCGGTCAATCACGGGGCTTCGGCTTTGTAGAAATGGCTGACGATAGTGAAGGCCAGGCAGCTATCGATGGTTTAAATGGGAAGGAATTGGACGGCCGGACTCTCAGAATAGACCGTGCCCGTCCACGTGACGATTCAAGTGATCGCGGTGGCAGCAGGTATTAATCTTTCAATTCTCGGATAATACTCTGATTAGGGAATTCGATCTTAGCTTATTCTCGCCAAATTCAGTCTGACGATTTATTGTCACCCTAAATTTAATATTCGTCTCCAGCCAGATCATCTCACGTATCGTGGTGGTCTGGCTTTTCTTTCCCTGCTTGATTCAACTATTACTAAATTTCGACTAAGATTTCCCAGGTGCACCAAAGGATTATTTCCAATTGTGTGTGCATCGAAATTTCTAGATCATTGCTTCAAACGCACTCCCATCCTGATCCCCATATTTATTGTACAACCCCGATCAAAAATGAGCACAAATCTTGAACGACTTTGTGTTTCATAGGTGTAACAAAGGACCCCTTAATTCGTTCTAATATAAAATGATTTCTGACAAAATTGCAAGGAATGGTGACTTTCTTCCGCATAAATTGCTATCATCGGGTGGGAAATTTCATCCTCTATGTAAATACCAGCAGAGATCAACCACTTTCACGCTAATCTGTTCTTACCAAGCTCAAGAGCACCCAACAAGGATCAACTAAAGGAATTCATAACCCTTGAAGAAATGTGTCGCTCTCCTGGTAACCATTTTCTTTATTTTGTCGGCATGTTCAAATCCCTCAACGTCCAACGCGCCTGAACAGAATGGTTTAGCTGCCGCCTCCCAAGATTCTTCACCATTTATCGAAGCGATTACTGGTGACAACGAAGGTCTTGATCCAGAGGAAAATCCGCCAAGCTTATCCGAACATACTAGCCTGACAAACCAGATCGAGGCTTTACACCTTGATCCTGACCAGGTAAGAGTAGTAAGTACCAGTCAATTTGAGTGGTCGGACTCTTGTCTGGGTATTGATCAACCTGGGGTTGAATGTTTACCACAAGCCACCCAAGGTTACTGGGTCGTAATGGAAGCAAATGGACTTCAATTTGACTACCACTCGGATCTAACCGGCAGCGATATCCAAGCGGCTACTCCAGGTCTTTCCTGGACCAGAGATGGCGGCGAACAGGGTTATTGTGATAAATTGATCATCTACCTTCCTGACACTGCCTATGCTTGTTGGTGCCAATCTGGAGAGATGAAGGCGGCTACAGTTAATTTGCTTGATACTCTCTCAGTTGAAGAATACGATCAATTTATTGGTTTATTGAGGGAATTCAATGAAAATTCAGTCGATCAACCACCTTCTGCTGGTTCGGATGCTTCTGTTATGTCTCTCACTTTCTATGGTCAAGGTGAAGATTCACCCAATTCTGATCAACAACAAACATTCTTAGCAATTGCCCAGGAGATATTTTCCCGCATCACCCAGTAGAATTCCCCTCACTCACCAGTATAAAAAATAACCCGAACACAATTTCGAGTCCTGCCTCTGGATTGCCCCGACAAGTACCAAGCCTGTCAGGTCTGGTAAAGGTTTTGGTCGATGATCATTTGGTACACAGCTGGCGGTAAAAAATATCTGGCTGGTTCACCGTTTTTGAATCTCTCTCGAATTTGTGTACCAGAAATTTCCAGGAGAGGGGCATCTATCCAGCGAACTTTCGCACGAAGGCTAGGGATAACATGCTCTAATTTCGCCAGGTCAATTTCATCCCCCGGTCTGCGCATTATGCCAAGAGCACCGCAGTTGTCTACTAGCTCTTGTGGTCGTTCCCACTGGGGTAAGTCTCGCAAGGAGTCGCCTCCCATTAAATATATCAATTCTCCCTTTAGATGTGACTCTCTTAATATTTCAATAGTCTCAACAGCGTAATAAGGCGCAGGCCGGTCAATATCCACTCGGGAAATCTCAAAAGTTGGATTATCCATTAGTGCAGCTTCGAGCAAGTCCAAACGTTGTCTCCACGGTGATATGCTGGTACCTGGTTTGAGTGGAGATACAGGAGTAAGAATCCACAGCACTCGTTCGAGATCTAACTGGTATCTGGCCTCCTCAGCCAAAATTAGATGAGCTAAATGTGGAGGATCAAAAGTTCCACCAAATACGCCTACTCTCATTTCGGATAGCCTCTCACAACCAGCATTCCTCGACCCGCGTTCCAGATTTCCCAATTCTGATTGGTTAATCTAGCCATTCCAGTGCATTGTCCCCAATATTGACTGTGTCACCTTCTTTGGCACCTAACGACCGCAATTCATCTTCGACGCCTAAAGTTCTTAATATCTTTTGAAATCGTCTTACAGATTGGTCAAATTCCCAATATGTCATCGCGGCTGCCCGTTCGATTGCTTCCCCCTTCACTCGCCAACCCTGTTCTTCCTTGAGGACGACAAATGATTTTGGATCGGAGTCCATTCGATACACAGGTAATTGCTCAATCTCAGGTGGTGGTTCTGAATCAGCTAATACCCTGGCTGTCATAAATAACAATTGCTTTATATTCATCCTGGCCAATGCTGAAATCGCCATAGGTTTGACAGTTTTACCTGCTCCCCTTTCAATTAATCGCTGCTCAATCTCAGGCCAGCGGTCGATTACCTCAGGCAAATCGATCTTATTAAATACTACGATCTGCGGTTTACTTTCCAACAGGGGATCGAACAAAGCCAGTTCACTATTAATTTGACCAAAATCCAGTAAAGGGTCTTCTGCCTGCCCATCCAACAAATGGATTAATACTCTGGTGCGCTGTACATGACGCAAAAATTCATGACCGAGTCCTGTACCTGCATGAGCCCCTTCGATTAACCCGGGAATATCTGCAAGCACCAATGAATGCTCAATATCCAATACTGCGACTCCCAGGTTAGGTTCCAGCGTTGTGAATGGGTAAGGCGCAATCTTGGGTTTGGCATTGGTGACCGCTGACAGCAGGGTGGATTTCCCGGCGTTAGGCACTCCAACAATCCCAATATCAGCCAGCAAGCGTAATTCAAGTCGTAATTGCCGCTCTTTTGCAGGCTCTCCCTTCTCTGCGACCCGCGGAGCTTGGTTGCGTGAGGTGGCAAAGCGGGCATTTCCACGCCCAGCGCGTCCACCTTGCAGCACCTTCAATCGCTCACCTTCAGCAATTAAATCACCCACCACATCCTCCGTCGTGTCATCGAACACGATCGTCCCCGGAGGAATAAATACGATCAGGTCCTCACCTGAACGACCGGTTTTATTATTTCCCCCACCTCTTTTCCCATTTTCCGCTTTGAATTTATGCTGGTGTTGAAAAGCAGCCAAAGTGTTTAACGTTGACTTCACTTCAAATATGACGTCACCTCCTCGGCCTCCATCGCCACCATCCGGACCACCATAAGGAACAAATTTCTCCCGGCGGAAATGGATGATCCCATCCCCACCCTTTCCTGAGATCACCTGGATAATTGCTTCATCAATAAACATAATCTGGTTACATAAGTCATAGAAATATAATAAAAATCTCGCTCGATTATACCAGCCTGGCTGAATTTATTCACTTCAACCAATATATTTTTAAAATCGCCAATGCCCTCCTCTCGTACGTATGTTGTACGGTATTTGTGACTTTTTTGTGGAGGATTGCACAATTAGGGAACTTATGGTTAAATTTACCCAGTACACATCTCAAAGGAGGAAAAATGAGTGAAAAGATTATCCCAGATATCGTAATTGGTCGTTTGCCAATTTATTTGAGAGCGCTGCAGCGGATGCTCGAAGAAAACCGAAAGGTGACTTCGTCTCAAGAACTAGGTGAGAGATTGGGAATTTCTGCTGCTCAAATCCGTAAGGATTTATCTCAATTCGGTGAATTTGGAAAGCAAGGTACCGGTTATTCGATTGACTATCTTGCTGAACAAATCAATAAAATATTAAAAGTAGATCGCGTCTGGGATATTGCCGTCATTGGCGCAGGGGATATTGGATCCGCAGTTGCTCGTTATCAAGGTTTCGCCAACCGTGGATTGCGGGTCGCGATGGTATTTGATTCCGAACCTGCTAAGGTCGGAAGCCAGGTTGGTTCATTCACGGTCCAGGATAGTCAAAATATCGAAAAGGTCATCCGTGATGCAGGAATTCAGATCGCCATGATTGCCACCCCGAGTCAAACGGCACAGGCTGTCGCCGAACAGCTCATCTCTGCCGGCGTGAAAGCCATCCTGAACTACGCTCCAATCAACTTAACTGTTCCTGATGAAGTGCGTGTCCAGTATATTGACCCAGTCATCCACCTGCAAAGGATGACATATTACTTATAATCTACTCCCCTCCAATTAATGGTTGAAGCAGATCAATCACGCTCAAATTCATAAAATCCCTGGGAAAGAATTTCCAGGGATTCATTTTATTTCCAGGTGATTAAATTCTCAAATCAATAACTTGTCATCTAGTTGTTTCCCCAAAATTTATCACACAAGGGGTAAATTACGTTTGATTTTCGGATAGACGTTCGGATCAAGTGCTATCGCAGCCCCTTCTGCTACACAAGTAAGCGGGTTATCCACCAGATACGCCGGAACACCAAGCTCCTTTGTCATTAGCCGGTCAATTCCGGGTAAAGCTGCGCCCCCTCCGCAAATCGCCACCCCTCGATCGATGATATCCGAAACCAGTTCCGGAGGCGTTTTTTCCAACACTCTGCGCGCTGTTTCAACAAAACTGCGCAGGGGTTCCTTCAATGCTTCGAGTACATCATCATTCGTCAGGGTTAACGGTCGCGGCAATCCGCTAACCTGGTCCTGAGCCTGGATCTCAATGCTTCTCTCATCATCCTGCTGGACAGCTGTTCCAAGTTCGAGCTTCACCTGTTCAGCTGTTGCCGTACCAATAATTAATCCGTACTTCTTCCTTACATGGGAGACAATCGCTTCATCCAGGAAGATTCCCCCCGCTCGCAGTGACTCCGCCGCCACAATACCATACATAGCAATTACTGCTGCTTGAGTTGTCCCCGCTCCCATACACAAGACCATATTCCCCGAGGGTGTTCCAATCGGTAAATCCATTCCCAGAGCAGCTGCAAGTGGTTGCTGGATCAAGTATGCCTCTCGCGTGCCGGCCTGCAAGATAGCTTCATGTACCGCGCGACTCTCCACGCTGGTTACACCGAACGGGATCGTGATCATCACCTTAGGCCGAAAGAAACGGCTTGAACTGCTGACTTTGCGAATTAAGTATTCAAGTAATTTTTCAGTGATCTCGTAATCGGCTATCACGCCATTTACCATGGGCTGGGCAACTTCGATTGATTCGGGTACCCGGCCCAGCATATTTTGAGCCTCTTCGCCGACAGAAACAATCTTCTGTTCATCAACTGCAATGGCAACCACTGTCGGTTCCTCGAGCACTATGCTCGTACCCGCAGCTATCCGAACGAACCTCGTTCCAAGATCAACCCCTAAATCCTTTGCAAATACAGCCATAGGCTATTCGGAATCAGTCTGGCTCATCGAGGGCATCCGGCTGGTCTTTCCACTCTTAAATCGCCGAACTGCCTCCAGCCGCAAATTTGAACGTCTCAAGGCGGCTTCCAATTTGAGGTAAGAATCAGTATCTACCGGTAAACCTTCTTTAAGTATATCTTCAGCCCTCTTCCTTGCAGCTTCTGCTCTGGCAACATCGATCTCTTCGACATTTTCTGCGCTATCTGCAAGCACTGTGATCAAATCCGGCTGCACCTCAATCACTCCACCCGCTACAGTAAAGACATCCTCAGTTCCTTTGTGACGGACTTTTAGGATGCCGAATTTTAAAGTCGAAAGCAGAGGCGCATGGTTAGGCAGGATACCCATCTCTCCAGCCACACCCGGGACAACCACGATATCGGCGTCCCCTTCCCAGACCATGCGATCTTGCGAGACAATTTCACACCGAATTGGCATTTAATCCTCTTATGCTGCTAGTTCTGCAGCTTTATTAACCGCGTCTTCGATACTTCCAACCATCATAAATGCCTGCTCAGGCAGGTCATCATGCTCCCCATCCAGAATCTCGCGGAACCCACGTATTGTCTCTTTAAGCGAGACATAACGCCCTTCCAAACCAGTGAACTGTTGGGCAACGAACATCGGCTGCGAGAAGAAACGCTCAATCTTACGGGCTCTGGAGACGATTAATTTGTCGTCCTCGCTCAGCTCGTCCACACCTAAAATGGCGATGATATCCTGCAAGTCTTTGTAGCGCTGCAGCACCTGCTGGACTTCCCTGGTTGTCGTATAATGTTCCTCACCTACAACCATTGGATCGAGGATTCGTGATGTTGAAGCCAATGGATCTACAGCTGGGTAAATCCCTTTCTCTACAATCGACCGTTCAAGAGCGATGGTCGCATCCAGGTGGGTGAAGGTCGCTACTGGAGCAGGATCGGAATAGTCATCCGCTGGCACGTAAACCGCTTGCATTGACGTGATCGATCCTTGCCGGGTTGACGTGATTCGCTCTTGTAATTCACCCATTTCGGTCGCCAATGTGGGTTGGTATCCAACCGCTGATGGCATACGTCCTAGCAGCGCTGACACCTCAGAACCCGACATACTGAAGCGGAAAATATTATCAATGAATAAGAGCACATCCCGACCTTGATCCCGGAAGTACTCTGACATGGATAATGCAGATAGTGCAACTCGCAATCTCACACCAGGAGGTTCATTCATCTGGCCAAAGACCATCACCGTATCTTTCATCACACCCGATTCAAGCATCTCCCGGTAGAGCTGAGTTCCTTCTCGGGTTCGTTCGCCAACTCCAGCGAAGACCGAATTGCCCTTGTGAACCGTGGCAATCGAGCGGATTAATTCCATAATAATGATAGTTTTTCCAACGCCTGCCCCACCGAATATTCCGGTTTTGCCGCCTTTAGTAAACGGTGCGATCAAATCTACAACCTTGAGCCCAGTCTCAAAAACTTCAACCCGGGTTGATTGTTCTGAAAACTCTGGTGCTAATCGATGGATGGGGTAGTACAGGTCCGATTCAACTGGTCCTTTCTCGTCAATCGGGTGGCCGAGAACGTTGAATATCCTGCCAAGTGTCGTCGGTCCTACTGGGACTTTGATTGGTGAACCGGTCGCGATTGCTGTAACTCCGCGCTGCAGCCCATCGGTAGAGTCCATAGAAACACACCGCACCCAATTATTTCCCAGGTGTTTCTCAACTTCCAGCACCAAAGGATCCCCATTTTCGCGCGGAACTTCTACTGCATCGTAAATCTCGGGCAGGTTTTCGCTAGGAAATTCAAGATCAACCACACCACCCAGCACCTGGACGACCCTACCTGTTGTTTCTGCCATTTTCTTCTCCGTTAATTATTTCTTTTCTGAGCTGCGTTTAAACTCTCAACCTTGACTTTGAGTCAATGCTTCTGCACCACCAGCAATATCAAGCATTTCATTTGTGATGCCTTGCTGGCGAGCTTTGTTATATTCCAATTGCAGACCTGCCGCGAGTTCAGTGGCACTATCGGTGGCATTTTTCATGGCCACCATCCGGGCTGCATGCTCACTGGCCAACGATTCAAGGATTGCATGGTACACCTGCAGTGCAGTAAATCTTGGCACAATCTCATCCAGAATCTCAGTTTGTCCTGGCTCATAAAGATACGATGGCGCGGCACCGCGTTCAGCCCGGGCAAAATCCTGCACGCGCCCTGCTGCCTCGCCAATTTCCAGTGGCAGCAGTTTCTTAACCGTCGGCACCTGGCGGATCATATTGATGAAATCTGTATAGACCAGGAAAACCTCATCATTATGCTCGTTCAGATACTCGTCTACAGCCATTCTCCCAATCGCTGAAACATCTGCAAAGGAGGGCGCGGCTGGTAATTTACTGAATTCAGCAATGATGTCTTCTCCCCGCCGGACTATCAAATCTCGTCCTTTACGCCCCACGGTTAAATATCTTACTGGAATAGGATAACTACCAAATTGCTCCAGGGTAAACCGGACGATGTTCGTTGTATATGCTCCTGCTAAGCCACGGTCGCCAGTGACCAATACTACCAGCACGTTCTTAACATTCTCACGTCTGGTGAGTAAAGGATGTAGAGACTCCCGGCCTGGCTGCCCGGCAATATGCGTAAGAACCTGCCAGGCTTTGGTTGCATATGGACGTGTATTTGTAACTGCCTGCATTGCTTTGCGAACTTTGCTGGCACTGACAGCCTGCAATGCTCGTGTAACCTGGGCAATATTTTTTACACTGCGAATTCGGAGTCGTACTTCTCTTGCTGTTGTCATATTTATCTACTGCCAGGTTGAATTGAAGGTCTTGATCGCCTCATTCAGGGCTGCCTCAGTCTCGTCAGTCACCCGTTTCTTTTCAGCGATATCCTTGCCAAGTTCGGAATGTGAGGTATCAAGATAGCGAAGCACACCATCTTTCCAGGATTCCATCTGGTCGATAGGTATTTCATCTGCATATCCATTGGTTCCCGCAAAGAGGATAATGACCTGATGAGCTAACGACATTGGTTCATATTGAGATTGTTTTAATATCTCTTGCAGCTGTTGACCACGATTCAATTGAGCCTGGGTTGCCTTATCCAGATCTGATCCAAATTGGGCAAACGCAGCCAGCTCACGAAATGATGCCATATCTAATCTCAGACGACTGGCTACCTGTTTCATAGCCTTGGTTTGTGCATCTCCACCAACCCTGGATACCGAGAGTCCAACGTTGATCGCAGGACGGATACCGGCATAAAACAGGTTGCCCTCCAGGTAAATCTGACCGTCTGTGATCGAGATAACATTGGTTGGAATGTACGCGGAAACGTCACCCAACAAGGTTTCGATAATCGGCAAAGCAGTCAGCGATCCACCCGAGCCTTTCAACTTGGCGACTCTATGGTCGTCTGAATTCTCCATAGTCTCCATCTCAGTTTCAGCATCATGCTGCGCAAGAGGACCACTGTATACCTGGTTATTGCTAGCATCTTTTTCCTCCGCCTCTTCACCAGAGAAATCTTTAGCTACAATCACGTATTTATCAGCCAGTTTGGCTGCTCTTTCTAGCAACCTTGAATGCAAGTAGAACACATCCCCTGGATAAGCTTCCCTTCCAGGTGGACGGCGTAATAACAAAGAAACTTGCCGGTAAGCCCAGGCATGTTTGGAAAGATCATCATATATCACCAGGGCATCTTTTCCAGCTTCCATGAATTCCTCGCCCATCGCGCAGCCAGCATATGGAGAGATGTATTGCAGAGCTGCTGGTTCATCTGCTGAGGCGATTACGACTGTTGTGTAATCCATCGCTCCATGGCGGGTGAGCACATCCACTGTGCGTGCAACGGCAGCTTTCTTCTGCCCGATCGCCACATAAATGCACAAAAGATCTTTGCCTTTCTGGTTGATGATCGTGTCTATTGCGATAGCGGTTTTTCCAGTCTGCCGGTCACCAATAATCAACTCACGCTGTCCTCTTCCGATAGGTGTCATCGCATCAATAGCGATCAATCCTGTTTGGACCGGGGTATCAACATCCTTACGCATAACAACTCCCGGTGCAATACGTTCAATGGGACGGTAACTAGCTGTTTTAATCTGACCTTTTCCATCTACGGGCTGCCCCAATGCATTGACCACTCGTCCTACCAGGGCCTCGCCAACTGGGACTGAAGCGATTCTGCCAGTGGAGTGCACGGTCATACCTTCATCTATAGCGGAGTATTCACCCATGATGATCACACCAATACTTTCGCTTTCCAGGTTGAAGGCAATGCCCATTACCCCATTAGCAAACTGTACCAGCTCCTGGGCTCTTACTGCAGATAGTCCATCCACCCGCGCGATCCCATCTCCGGCTTCGATCACAGACCCAACATCGCTCAATTCGATGCTGGGCTTGAAATCATCAATTTGTTTTTGTAGACCTTCGGTAATATTATTGATCAGATCGGTCATATTTCCTCCACGAAATTTATGCTGTGAATCCAGCTACTGTTTCCATGTCGAGCCGTTTAATAATTTCAACTAACAATTTCACCGCGTTATCATAATCGTCGCGATGGATTATCGAGCTGTCTGAATGTATATGTCTGGCCGCAACACCAATCACAATTGTGGGGACACCAGTCTTATGCAAATGAATTGCAGAGCCATCCGTGGCGCCACCTTCAACATAGGACACTTGCACAGGAACCTCGAGCTCCTTGGCAGTATCCATCAGGAAATCACGCAACATTATATTGGGGATCATCCTTGCGTCGTAAATTAGCACCGTCGGTCCCTCGCCCAACTTTACGGATGATTCTTCAGGTTTGATGCCTGGTACATCACCGGCGATATCAGATTCAAGCACGATCGCCACATCTGGATCAACCGCCCGAACGCTGGTAGTCGCTCCCCGCACGCCGACCTCTTCCTGAACTGTTGCCACCCCAAAAACTGTATTTGGATGGTCCCCATCATTCAATGCCTGCAAGCTAGAGATCATCAGTGCAACCCCCACCCGATCATCAAAAGCTTTCGAAAGATATGTCTTACCATTCGCCAGGGAGACGAAATCTGCCCGGGGTATGACTGGGTCGCCAGGACGTACACCGGCCTCTTCTACTTCTTTCTTACTGGTCGCGCCAATATCAATATACATTTCCTGTTTTTTGATGACTTTGGTCCTTTGATCTGCCGTCAGCATGTGAGGCGGTTTTGCTCCGATCACACCCACAACCTCTCCCTTGCTCGTATTTATCACAACTCGCTGACCGAGAAGTACCTGGTCAAACCACCCCCCTAAGGGTAAAAAGTAAAGAAAACCTTCCTTGGTGATATGCTTAACCATGAACCCAATTTCATCCATGTGACCTGCTAACATCACGACTGGCCCTTCTGCGCTGCCCTCAACCTTACAGAGAACGCTCCCAATCTTGTCCTGCGATAATTCACCCAACGGTTCAAGATGCTTACGAACTACCGCGCGGACTTGAGCTTCATAACCCGGTATACCGTTCACCTCAGTGAGCTCTTTAAGTAATTCCAGAGTGGGATCTGCCATGCGATTCTTTTATTTTCCTCTCAAATGGGGTGGATGAATATATTCTAAGTCTGAGACGGTCATTTGCGGTTCATCAAGCCAAACGCGCCAAGCAAAAGGGGTACGATTTCCCTTTCCACGGATGGATATTACGGCACCTTGCTTGCTTTTGTGAAAAAAATGATCGTGGGCACAACAATCGCCCTGGCTTTATTCAAGCGGTCAAATGATACCTGAAAGCGTCCATATTGTCTAGTTCTTCACAATTAAACTCAACCTTCATCGTCCCTGCTTACATTCTCTGGCCAATGTGCCTCAGCATCCCGGCCCAGTTCCCTTGAACGCTCATACGCAGCCCAAACCGCACGTGAGATTGCAGTCCGGAATCCTGCTTTCTCGAGGTAATATAGCGCAGCGGCAGAGGTTCCTCCTGGTGATGTCACCTGGTTTCTCAAACGTGCAAGATGGACCGGATCACTGGACCGGGAGTAGTAATCCACAGATCCCCGCACGGTTTGAGCGACCAATTGCTCAGCAACTCTACGCGGAAAGCCCAGGTGAACCCCAGCATCGACCATGGCTTCCATGAATAGAAAAACGTAGGCCGGACCGGTTCCGGAGAGGGCAGTCGCCATATTCAGATAATATTCCTCTTCCAGGAATATCTCCTCACCCAGAGCGGCCAGGATTTTCTGTGCTATATCCCGCTGACTCTCAGAGACAGCTGGAGCCGCGGTCCACACTGTGATCCCCTCACCGATCTGGGCTGGCGTGTTAGGCATCGCCCTCACCACAGATTTATGGTCTAATATGCCGGCGATTTTAGCGATTGGCGCCCCAGCGACAATTGAAAGAATCAACGCATCCGGCTGAACATCTCCTTGAATGCCGGTTAATACTGTGTCCAATCGCTGGGGTTTGACAGAAAGCACGATAATTTCAGCCATCCGGGCAGCAGCAGAATTATCGGTCATGGCTTCGATCCCGTAGATGGATACTAACTCTCTACCGCGTTCTTCCCTCGGTCCGGAAGCCACCAATCGCGATTTATGGGCTACTTTCTGGCGAATTAATCCCGCGATCATCGCTTCGGCCATTACTCCTGGTCCAATAAATACGATTTTTCGGTTATCGTTCAAAATTACCTCCAGCAAATTACGAAAAATATCGAAGTGCCAATCTTAACCGGGCTTCAACATCTTGGGGAGCGTCGTGAGGGATTGATTGAAGAGCGGATTGTGCTTCAACCACACTGTAACCCAGAGCAATCAGAGCCCCCAAGACTTCACCATCCGCCTCGCTCATTGTTGCTATAGGTTCAAATCCTTCATCAGGAGAGATCTTATCCTGCAGACTGAAAAGTATCTTCTGGGCAGTTTTCTTTCCAACTCCTGGAACACGATTGAAGACTTCTGCCTGTTCGTTAAAGACGGCCCGGCGGATTGAATCTGGCGTCAAGGTTGATAATATGGTCACTGCCAGGCGAGGTCCAATCCCAGAGACACTTAACAAAAGGCCAAAATACTCACGCCCTTCTAATGTGTCGAAACCATATAAAGCCAGGTTATCCTGACGCACAATCAGGTGTGTATGCAAGAAAACACTCTGTCCAGATTTGAGTGTATCTGATACCGGGCTGGGGACTGTGACCAATAATCCAACTCCCCCGATCTCCAGCACCAGGCTGCCAGGTTCCAATTGGAGGATCTTGCCATTCAGGGATGTTATCATGGGCCACCTTCCCACCAGTTTAAAACGCGCAGAGCACGCAAGGTATTCCACCGGCT
>JBEQLH010000256.1:0-4838 GCA_040326075.1 Anaerolineales bacterium | reverse complement strand
TCACGTCTACCCCAGGCATGCGGTTCACTTTGGCGCTGATCTGGGGGGTGATCTCGGGGAGCATCTTCCACAGGCAGCAGCAAGGGCAGCAGTTGCAGATTGTAAGTAATTTCTCCCCCGGCCCAGCACCCAACCAGAGAACATCCAGCTTGTTGCGCCCGATCATATGAACCAGGCCAGCTTCCCTGCAGCGCTGTATATGCTGGTGCGCCTCCTCCTTTGAAACCAGGTGCCCCATGCTGGGATTGATCTTCAGCACCGCCTCACCCAGGAATAGACATCCTAATTGCTGTGAGTAATCTGCACAACCATTCCCCTCACGGCACAAACAGAAGTTCATCACCCAATGGTGGCTGGCGATATCGATGAAATGATCGACAACCATGGAAGGCATGACATAATCGCCTGGATTAGCTATGTGTTCATTTACTTTAATCGAATGATCTGTTGGTAAATAGATCAGGTCATCACCGTCAAATAACCCCCAATCGACCAGATCCCCTAATAATGGCAGGTTGGTCAACCTGGCCATCCAGAAGCGCTGGGGAAATGCTCTTTTGATCAGATTAACAAACCAGACAGGACGCGCCAATGTACTGCTCCTCAACAAGTTTCCCCAATTCTACACGATCCCCAAACACAAAGCGAATTCCCATCTCAAGTAGGTATATCCCCAGCAATAATTTTGTTTGTTCGAAAGATAAAGCAATAAGATATCCCATCCATATAAGACTATCTGGACCATCATAAAATTTCCTGATTATTCTTGTCGAAATAAAGTTTATGCTTATATGGACAAGCAGTCAAATAATACTAAAGTATTCAAGCTCTAACACACCAAATGGCAGGATCAAAGGGAAAGTCCACGGTGGATAAAGCATCATGGAGATCGAATTAGGGGAGAATTCAGTGAACTTTCCAGCCTGGTGTCTCAGATTTAAACAAGGTCTGCTGAGTAAGGGTTCTCACCTTTTAACAATAATTTTACAGCTGCCCAATATTGTGCTGAGTCTTCAATAGCCGCAAGGGTTGGATCTCAAAACAACTTTGAATATAATGAAGAAGATGATTATAACTGCACGAGGAGCAGAATCTTGTAAGCAAGGCTATTTCGAATGGAATGAATCATTGGATAAATAAATGTTTCTAATTTGAATTCTCGACGAATAGTACTATCGAGTAGCAGTCGCCTAGAGATTGAGATGAAGTTCAAAATATCAAAATTCTACCTTTCCCAATTCAAATCCGGCTTTGCCAAAATACCAACCAAATAATGGCAATGTATAAACGAATACATGTTCGTCGATTTCCTCTTTGCTGACCAGTCGTATCCGAGCTAATATTCTCAATAATCCATCTGACCAGGCAGCTGGTGTTGTGATGATGAGTTTTCCATTGGGCTCTAAAGTTCGATAGACATCCTTATACAATGAAACCAGACTTGTGGGGCTTAAATGTTCAACGACTGCCAACATGGTAATCGCTGAGAAATATTCATCTTCAAATGGCAGATGAGGTTCATCGTTAAGGTTGAGGCTAAACCAGTTAATCTTTGATACTGATTGGGGTTTATTCAGCTGATCGATCGCAAATTTCTCTTTAAAGTAAGTGTGAGAGAGGAAATAAGGATATGAGCCGCATCCAATATCTAATATTCGTCCTTGGCGAAGTTCATTTGGAATCAGTTGGTCTGCAACTTGAGCTCGCTGCTTAGCGAGGAATGGCTCAAGCAATCCATATCCGCGGGTATTTCGGATTCCAGTATTTAATAAGCCCTCAAATAAGTTACTCAATAGTCATCCTTTCATACTGATATTCTGATTACAGGAGGTATTGAAAGAAATTCAATAGTTGGTATTAGTGCCAATAAGATAGGGTGCATCATCAATATGAGTTATCAATGTACTAAATATGAGGTAGAGCAACCCAGAAATATCTCCATACTCATATATTCCATGAGTTAATATACAATTTATTCAATTCAATCATCACCAACAAGGAAACTGGGAAATCCTAATTTGAAGATTGTATTGAGTCTTGATTTAGCGGATGACCAGGCCAAGCTGGTGATAATAAGAATAGACCCAACCACGTACCAGGGAACCCACCAGTAAAGCTCATCAGAGGTCTGGCCAGTTAATTTCATATATACGATCACACCCCAACATAAAATTAATGCGATGAACAGGAGCCAGGACGATGTTTTGGGAATTTTTCGATATAGATGGCTGGTAAATAAAGGTATCAAGAGAACAAAATCCCAACTCCACACATAAGGTGTGATTAGCGTTGTGAGGGCTAAACTCCAGACCATAGCCTCTCTTTTTGGAAAGCGTGCCCACAACCATAGGTTTACGCCCGAGCCTATTAAGAGAAGCAACCACCACAGAGCTTCTCCAATATTTTTAAAGGTCGTGCGAAGGATGAAGAGGGAGGATGGATGTGCCCAAGCTGGGTTGTCTGTTATATTTTGAATAAAATCATTGATCCATTGAGGGTAGAAGACGAATAGCGGCAACAGCAAAATTCCGATGGTTAGAATAAGATAAAGAATTAATTGCAATGTTCGTGAAAAGCCATTTTCCTTAAAATAGGAAAAGAAATAGCCCGGTAAAATGAAGATAGTTAATTGGGGCTTAGAGAAAATCAAAACGATTAGAAGTGCTAATATCATGGGGTGAATTTTGCGCTCGTAAATCGAGATCACCATGAAGAACAAGCAAATAAAAATTGTGACCTGCCCCAAAGAGAAATGGGAGATCGTCGGCGGGAATATGAATGCCAAAACCAAGGTAACAGCAAAAAGCATCCGGGGGGGGCGACGAAGGCCTGAACTCAACCAAACAATTGCGATTAAAGACATCAGGTTGAGTACCCACCACAGGTTGCTGGCTTGCTGGAGAGGTAAATATCCGAAGGGCCAAAACATGCCAATCGCGACCGGCATCCAAACCGCGCTACCCAACTCGAATAATCCAGTGATATTGTAAGGACTATGGCCATTAATCAATAAGAATGCTGGAGCCCAGAGATTGTTCCTGAAATCCCACCCTGGTGGGTAAGAAAAGAAAATAACAAACAGAATCAACAAGACCAGGATGATACAGGCCAGAAAAGCCAGAAGGAACCTGGTGGAAAAAACAACAGCGATTATTCTTTCCTTCACCAATTCGCTGTTCATCGCACTAATTCGTTTCTACCTGAGCAAGGTGAGATTGTTGCTCCTTGTTCTTATCTGTTGGTTGATAAAAATACAAACTTGACAGACCAATCAGGAGTATCAACAGGGGGATAAAATCCCAATAATCAATTAACCTGAATGATCCGATTAAGACAATACTTTGGGTGAAGAAGGATCCCCAAGAGGGAATAAAAGCCAGAGCCGATGAAAAACTTTGTTGGCTAGTATAAGGTGATATGAACATGGATATCAGCAACAGGCTGGCTATTGTGTGCCCTTTGCTCCAGTGTTTACCAGTCCTCCTCATTAAACCAAGCAGAAGGGCAAACGAGACGATCAATACCATCATAGCAGTCAAAGAGGAAAGGTAGCCGCTGAGCGATATATTGTTAATTGACCAATAGACCGCGTTTTGCGGGGCAGGATTAACCAGGTTATTGATCCACTGCAGGATTAATGGGGGTGAGCCAATTATGCTGATTGGAATGATCAATAAAGCTACGATCAGCAGCGGTTTCACCAATTCACGCCAGTCCTCTCTACTCGTCCAGATCAGGTACAGCCAGATAAGCACTGCACCCTGGGGTTTTAATAATAATAGCGAAAGAGCCAAACCGCGTCCCACGGTCTGCCACCTGGTTCCCTGAATTGTTTCCCAAAGTATGATGGGGAAGACCAATACCAGGATATCCATATTGCTCTTTGCCATCGTCACCAGGAAAAATGGACTGAGTATGATCGCTAAGAATTTTGACAGCGACCAGCTGCGGCGATATGACAACCAGCCAATCACCAGTACTGAAAACATCCTGGCTCCTTCGGCGCGCATCAGGTAATATGGCACCATCAAAATCAATCCCCAGGGAGGGTAAACCACCTTCGCATCAGCATACAAATTCAGTCCAGCAGCCCAAAAATTTTCTAAATTGAGATCCCAATCAACCGGTGACATTTGGGGGAGAAAAATGTAAATAAAAGCGAGGAACAGGATCACACCCAACTGCTGGCGTGAAGCAATAGGGGTGGTGAAAAATTCCTTAAATTGTTGAATGAATGCAACCAGGTTTTCGAACCTGAATTAAGAAGAATTGGGCGAAAGTGCATATTCGTTGTACTCGCGCGGACAAGAAGCCTAGTGAAGTGATTTATCTTAGAAGCATACCAAGGGAACCCCAATAACTGGATTACAGATTTGATAACCGATTACGGATTATTACACTCCATATTATGCGCCCATCGATAATCCCTCAAAATTCGAAACCTTTCAATTTGACTTGCGTATATTAGAGTAGAAGTTGTTCTCAAAAATAAAGGAGGTAAGATCTATGGCGGTAATCGATGTCATCCTGGGGATTCTGGGCGGTATCGTTGGATTGGTAGTGGGCTTATTGGGAGGGGTTATCGGGTTGGTGGTCGGTGCGTTGGGCCTGGCTTTGGGACTGACCCTGGTTGTCCTGGTGAGTGTTTTTATACTGGCGCCTCTGGCTTTGATATTTGGGCTGGTGATTTAATCGTCGTTTAAAATTTTTGCAAATATTGTTGGTATTGATAAATTTCCAGGGTGGGTCTGAGAGTTAGCTGCTCCCCAGGCCCACCCTGTTTATCGAGATCATACCCAGACCTGCTGAGGGTAACGATAATAAATGCCGCGATGGAC
>JBEQLH010000257.1:0-4838 GCA_040326075.1 Anaerolineales bacterium | reverse complement strand
ATAACAAAAGGAGGATAATTACATGCAGACTTATATCACTTTGATGAATATGACCGAACAGGGGATCAAAGATATCAAGAATGCGCCTGAGCGGACGGCAAAATCGATCAAACAGCTCGAGGAAATGGGTGGAAAACTGATCGCTTTCTATATGTGTATGGGTGAGTACGATTATGTAGGTATTGCCGAGGCACCCAGCGCCGAAGTGGCCATGACCTTCTTGATGGCATTGGGCGCCGGAGGAAATGTACGCACTACAACACTGCGTGCCTTCTCCAACGAAGAAGTGATGGGGTTGATCGGCAACCTGCCGTAGTTACCGTGATATTTTGAAAAAACCGATCAAGATAGAGGATCTGAAGGCTGGTGCACCTCTTTTCTTATTATTCGATTGGTTTAGTGTGAGACCGTAATACGAGAATCAAAATAAAATCCCCTCGATCAAGGACTCTCTCCGCAATAGGATAGTTTCCATAGCCGCCGATACGACTGTCATTCTGAACGCAGTGAAGAATCTCTTGAGTTTCGCTCGATTCTTAACCTAAGTAGGCACACATCTACTAATTTAATAAGAGATTCTTTGTCCTGCGGGTTTAGAATGACCTTGTTTTGGTTAGAAGGGTTCAAAATCTATAGACAATGGAAGAAATGGATTCCTCCTGACCGAGGACACGCTACCCCCCAGCGAGGGGTGGGAAAATGGATACTTCATCCCCTTCCTGCAGCTGGGTATCCAATTTGTCAGGCAGGTGAGAATAATGGCGTCCATTGACCAGGACCGAGACGTATTGGCTAAGCTGATTGGTCTGGGGGTCGAAGATCAGGTCAGTGAAATCCTTTCCCAGCTCAGAAGATAACCAATCAAGCAGCTGGTTGAGAGTCCTGGCATGGTCTTCAGTCAAAGAGAAGGACTGCTCTCCAATCACATCCCTGAAGGTGAGATAGCCTTTTACTCTGATCGACATTCCAATCTCAGACCTTTTGAACTTCTCGAAATTCAATGAGGTATGCACGATAACGTTCCAGCTCCTCCTGGGTCATCTGATCAGGATATTGGATTTCGACCGGGGTCAGCGCCTCAACAAAATTAGCTGCATAAGGGGCCAGATTGAGTACTCCCGGCTTGCTGCCTTTATCAATCGTAACCTTGCCCAGCATGACATCGCCGACAAATTTACTCTCTTTTATGAGCAGCTTTTTCCAGCGCTGGGGAGTGGCTCCCAGGATGTAATCGGCTTCGTCTTCAGCCTCCTCGATGGAGATGAATGACAAGCGCTCGAGTGCTCCTTGGTTGATGTAAGCGGCAAACAGAATATCCTGCTCAATGCCCCAATCTGGTGTGGATCTGATCAGGAAACAAACCTTGAGAGCAAATTTTTCAAATGCTTTTTGGAGTTTGTCCGACTCTTGATAGTTTTTTGCACAAACTTCCAACCATTCTGGTGTGCAGTATTGGATAATCGCCATGTTTAATCCTCCTTTCATTTCTTGAGGCGCGGTCTGGAATCATCTTTGATTGGAGTGAACCAACTTTCTATTAATTTACCTCAATCTCTTGATGCCAGGTTCTTCTCCTGAAGAGCCTCCTCTCTTAATACCTTTTTGAAGACCTTTTCAGTCACAGTTAATGGCATCTCTGTCCTGAATTCAATGTACCGGGGGATAGCATAGGAGGCGAGGTGTTCGCGGCAATAATTTCTGATTTCATCCTCTGTGACCTGTCCCCGGTATTCATTTCTCAATTGGATGACTGCCATTACGCGCTCGCTGCCCGGAATATCGGGATCCGGCACTCCGAATGCTGCAGCCATGAGTACACTGGGATGCTGGTAGAGGACTTCATCAACAGTGTTGGTGTAAACCTTGAAACCAGAGACATTGACCATATCCTTGGTGCGATCGACGATCTGGAAATACCCGTCTTCATCCATGACCGCGATATCGCCGGTGTGGAGCCAGCCATCTTGGGTTAGACCTGATCCAGGTTCAGGCCAATAGCCTTTCATGATTTGCGGGCCTCTGATCACTAACTCTCCAGGTTCTCCAAAGGGAACTTCTGCACCGCTCTCTACATCAAGCAGCTTACATTCGGTGTCTGGGGCAGGGATACCAATGCCAAATTTCTCTTTTGTCATGAACCCGGTGATTTTGGAGAAGGCAGAAACATTAAAATGGGTAAATGCGGAAGTCTCGGTTAAACCATATCCCTGGGAGACAGGCATGCCGATCATGTTTTTGATCGCCTGACCAACTTCGATAGGTAGGGGGGCCGCCCCGCTCATCAGGAGTACGTTCATCCGGCTCAGGTTGGCCTCTGAAATGCGCATCAGCTGGGTGGGAACTACCGGGATGAACAAAGGCCGGTATTTCTCGATACTCTCTACCAACATCTCTGAATCCCGGGGATCGGGAATGATGATCAAGCGGAGACCCAAAAAAGCCGCCGTTTGTTGAGCGTAATGCCCGTAGGCATGAAACATGGGGACAGGAACCAGGACGGAAGCTTTGCCAACAAAACCACGCAAGATCGGCTTGAGGATCCAGGAGAATCCCTGGCACAAGCAGCTGTAGCGGTTGGCATGGGTGATCATGACTCCCTTAGGCACTCCGGTGGCTCCACCGGTAAATGCCAGTTCACACAGATCCTCCTGGGGATCTATCTTCACCTTGGGGGGTAACGGATCGTTTCTATCCAGGAGAGCCCTGAATTCATGAGTGTATTTGGGTAGGGTAGTCGATACCGCCTGGATGTCATACCCTTCGGTAGAGGTGACGATGATCTGTTCCAGATCGCATTTGTCTTTTACCCCTATCACACGCTCGAGGCTCTCTTCCCGGCAGATGATGATTTTGCTGTCGGAGCTGCCAGCTTCATGGAGCAGTCCTTTCTCGGTGCGCAGGATGCTGGTAGGCACCATAACAGCACCGGTTTTCTGAATTGCCCAATCGCTGATCACGAACTCCATGCAGTTAGGCAAATAGACGCAGACCCGATCGCCTTTCTGGACGCCCAGGTTTGCCAATCCGGCAGCCAGCTTGTCAACACGAGTCTTCAATTGACTGTAATTTATGCTTCTCCCCAAATATAACAAGGCGGCTTGCCCCGGATAGTTTTCTGCAGCGTCATCCAGGGCTTGGAAGACTGGAACATTGGGATAAGGTGCCAGGCTCTCATCCAGTTTGTATGGACCAAGTTTATAGCTCTTTAACCAGGGCCTATCTGAGTATGTCATAAGACCTCAAATGAGTGGAATTCATAACCTGGAAATTGGGATACAATGAATACCCTTTTAGGAAACTAATGAATTGGAAAATTATTTCAATAAGTTTGTTAAATTTTTAATACCCCAAAGAATTTCCTTGAATAATCTGTTGTTTCAGCAATGATATTTCATTATACAATTAATTTCGAAATGTTACTTGGAGATTTGGGAAGAAGTGGTGCAAAATTAGATTAGTCTATGCAAAAAATTTTGACCCTTCAAAATTCAAGCAAGCGATATCTTTATTCTGGATGGACCACGGACGATGATATTTAAGAACCTATTCCGTCAAAAAGGACGGACCATCCTCACAATATTCGGTATCAGCATTGGCGTTGCAGCGATAGTTGGCTTGGGAGCATTAGCTGATGGATTGAAGGCAGGCTACGATTCGATCCTTACTGGAAGCAAAGCTGATCTGATCCTCAGTCAGCCAGATGCGATAGATATGACAACCACTTCTGTGAAAGAAAGCATCAGCGCTGACCTGGATGCTATGCCAGAGGTCACCTCAGTCAGCGGAATGCTGCAAGGACTTGTTCCTGCAGAAAATAATCCCTATTTCTTCGTATATGGTTATCCTGAGGGTGGTTTTGTTCTCAGTCGCTTTCACATCATTGCAGGGGGTGGATTGGGATCACGAGAGGCGAAACAGGCGCACGGAAAACCCCTGTTGTTGGGCACTTCAGCTGCGGAAGTAATGCACAAAGAGGTGGGTGATACGCTCAGACTGATGGAAAGCGTCTTCCGGGTGGTTGGCATCTACGAGACCGGGGCTACATTAGAAGATAACGGAGCTGTCATCTCTCTGCATGACGCTCAAGAGGTATTGGGAAAACCCAGGCAGGTCAGCGTGTTCTACATCCAGCTCAAAGACCCCAGTCTACGTGAGCGGTTAGAAAGACGAGTCTCCAGGCTGTGGCCAGATTTATCTCTCAGCGGTACCTCGGAATTTGCAGATAAGCAGCTGTTGGGAAATTCCATCCAGGGTGCTGTGTGGGGTATCGCCGGACTGGCGATCCTGATTGGTGGGGTGGGAATGATGAACGCTCAGCTGATGTCGGTAATGGAACGTACCCGGGAAATTGGTGTTTTGCGAGCAACTGGGTGGAGCAGCCGGCGGATTCTGGGGATGATTATAAGTGAGTCACTTATGGTCAGCATTTTAGGTGGCGTTTTAGGAGTATTCTTTGGTTGGTTGGTGTTGATGGCTTTTTCAAATGCGGCCGGTTTTTTTGGCGCCTCGGTGACCAATATCAATGCAGGAATACTAATCCAGGCCTTTGCCACGGTATTAATTCTGGGTTTGATTGGTGGTTTATATCCCGCCTGGCGTGCCTCCCGATTACAGCCGGTAGAAGCCTTGAGATATGAAGGCGGTACAACCGGCAGAGAAGCCCGCCGCTTACCTGTGGGTGGAATGGCTGTACAAAGTCTCTGGCAGCGCTCGACGCGCACCCTGCTTACATTAGGTGTGATCGGTATCACCGTTGGTGGGATCATGGCTTTGGAAGGATTAATCGGTGGAGTATCAGATATGATGACGGCTATTAGTGGGGAGGCTGAGATCATGGT
>JBEQLH010000255.1:0-4841 GCA_040326075.1 Anaerolineales bacterium | reverse complement strand
CGTCGTCATTGTAGACATGGATCGAATGACCCCTGCAACCGGGCGTATGGTCAGGCTCTTCAGCGTAGGGCGCCGAAGGATTGTTGAAGAAGTTGCGTACGATCAGATAACCTCGACCATCATCGAGGTGATTAAAGTAAGCCAGACGTCCAAAGACGTGCGCCGCTTTGTAGCCAACTTTGTACTGCCGGTCACCTGTGATTTCGAGGCGAACGTGGTTGGAGTGGATGGTCTGGAGACTCTCGTCGATAGGTTTATAGTAGTCGGTATACTCAACGCGAGATGAAGCAGGGATCACCAGCACTCCGCCCGGGTTAAGCTGGGTCAGGCTCCAGGCCTCGCTCACAATTGCGTCTTGTTTTTGCTCGGACAGGGACACGACCTGTTCGTAGCCAGCGAACAAAACCCCGTCCACCAAAGCTAGATAGTCCCCCACGTTTCTTAGCGGATCCTCTACCTGCTGGATCAGCCGCTCCAGATGGAGATCCTTTTGTCCGGAGGCGAGGTTATAAGCTTCTAGAACCACATCCAGATCTAGACGCCACTGACCGGGACCTGGTTGTTCCAGGTAGTAGTTCCCTGGATCTACCTGCTCAGGCCAGAAAACGGTCCCCCAGAAGTCGCTGCGGTCAGGAACATGGTACTGGATCTCCGGAGCGATCCACATGCGGTCGCCGCCTATATTCCAATTGCCAGAGTCGAGGAACTCTTTGAACGTATCAGGTCTGGCAAATGCGTTATCTGTCCAGAAAATACTCTCGCTATCCTTTGAGAGGAAGGGACCAAAGATCCGCCCGCCGCGCTGCGAGATGATAACGGACACATTGTTCTGCAGTGTAAGCATTCCATAGGGCAAGTCGTTTTCTTCCAGACGATCAATGATCTGCTGATAAGTGATCCTGTGTTTCACAACCAGCTCCTTTGTTACATATACTTAGATTATTTGATAAAGTCTTAATCTTCCGCCGGGGGCGTAGATCTTCACCAGCGGCAGCCTGCCCTTCGGTCTTTCGATCAGTATCTTCTTGATGCCGACGAAAGGCATGCTCAGTTCTCCGTCCCGGAAGTAAGCCCGACCGTTGCTTCAGCCACTGTGCCGTCCATGTGTACAATGTGCTTCAAGGCATCGATCATGCCCGCCAGGTCGTCACTCTGCCAGATGTTGCGACCAAAGGTGATTCCTGCTGCCCCAGCCTGGACGACGTCGTAGGCCATGCGCAGAACATCACCATCCGTCTCCAGTCTGGGGCCACCTGCAGCCACCACCAACGCCGGAGCTGCCATCTCGACCACCTGGGCGAAAGTCTCGGTTGAACCGGTGTAGAAGGTCTTGACAATATCGACGCCTAGTTCCATGACCAAGCGGGCTGCATAGCCTACTTGGGTCACCGCGTATCGTTCACCCGGAGGGACCAGTTCCCCGCAGGGATAAGAATGGACGATGACTGGCAGACCCACAGTCTCTGCCTCGCGCACGAGCGCACCGAGGTTGGTCAGAAGTTGCGCCTGGTCTGCACTGCCGACCGTCAAGGCCATGGCAATGGCATCAGCCCCCAGGCGAAGAGCATCCTCAACCTGACTCACCCAGATATCCAGCTCGGGATGATAGGGAGATATCGTTGAACACTTAATGATTAAGGCAACGCGGCCCGCGTAGGGAGGGAAGCATCGCTCGGCGGCGCCCTTCATCATCACCATGGCATCAGGGCTGGCCGCGGCGACCTGATCAACCACCGAGCGGAGGTCCTCGATTCCCGGCAGAATCCCGTAGCTTGGCGCATGGTCCACTGCGACGGTCAGGATCCGTCCCGATGTAGGATTTTGTAATCTTGCCAGGCGAACAGCCTTACCGAGTGTAGTCAAAGCGCACCTCGATTTTTTATCTGTCTGGTCACGAACATCGTTAGCTAAATCCTCACCGCAAAGCCATTGGGATATTCCGGGCTGAGTTGGTAATCCACAATACGTTCGAGCAGCTTCAAGTAATCAATCCCATCCTTGGCCGCCGTGTCTGCATTGGGAACCATGGGTGCGCTCTCGATGGTGCAGTAGCCATCGTAACCACTCCTCTTCACTGCACGGAGCACGGCTTTGAAATCCACGGCCCCGTAACCTGGTGTGAGCGAGTTGGAATCCCGGAAATGCATATGCCACAGAAGGGGATAGGCATCCATCACAGCCTCATAGGGGTTAAGTTCTTCGAAACTAGCATGGAACCAGTCCAATTGGATTCCAATATTATCCCTTCCGGTTAGCTCGATCATGCGCTTATGATTAAGTGCTGTATTGACAAATTTTCCCATTTCCAGGTGGTTGGTTGCTTCAAAAACCAAACGAATATTTTTTTCCTGAGCATAATCTGACATGCGTTGAAGTGCATCCACAGCAATAGCTGTTGATTCTGCCACATTGTCAATGGTGATATCATCATGTATTGCTACCGCTACGGTGACGCAAGGTGCGCCCAACTCGGTGGCAAAATCTAATGATGATTTAGTCTCGGATACGGCCAGATCCGCCGTCTTGGGCTCGGTCAAGGTCTTGTAAGTAGGAGAGAAAGGATCCCACTCTTCTCCCCAACACTCGTTGATGCAGGAAACTTTTAATCCATAGTCATCCTTGAGCTTTTTGTGGGTTTCTAGGTAAGCCTCCATCTTGACCCCAAGACCGTAGCGCCCCTTAGGTGGTGTGATCTCGATGGCGTCGTAACCATACCGTTTCAAGCGCTTGTAGGTTATTTCTGGGTTAAGGTAGGCTTCTTGCTGTCCAAAGGTAAGTTGAAAATAGCTAAATTTCAGTGGTTTCATATTGTGTATTTGCTCTCTTTCAAGAACCCCGTGGGGATCTTACTAATTTTGAAAGATCTACGTAACCCGGGCGACAATTACTTTACCTTCCTTCCGGTATTCGCTCAAAAACATCCGCCGGACGCCAGGTGTTCCAATCACCTTCGACCAGAATGGTATTTGTACTCATGCTGGCTTCTTCCTGTTTCTACTCTGCCCACTCGCGCCCGTTGGGATGGATGAACGCCTTTACATCCTGCTTGGACCGCAAGTTGGCAAAAGCTGTCTCCCACTCTTCCAATTCATAGTGGGCGGTGATCATCGGTTCAAGATCGAAAACACCCCGGTCAAGCAGGTCGATGGCGTGTTCCCAGGTCTCCTGGCCGTTCCAACTCCAACTGCCGCGAATGTCGAGTTGTCCCAGGCTGACTTGATCGAGATTGACCGTGATCTCGCGCCCCCACAAACTGATAAAGGCAATGATGCCCTTGCCGCCGGGACCTTCATAGGCTTTGCGCGCACAGTCAATGGCGTGCTGCACTCCCTCCTGGCTGGCTGAGCACTCCAGGACAAATTCGGCTCCTTTATCGCCAGTGATCTCCATGACGGTCTGCTCGGGGTTATCTTCGGAATAAAGGAGATAGTCAGCTCCACATTCCCTGCCGATCTCCAGGCGCTTTTCATCGCTTTTGAGACCGATCAGGAAAACGCGCCGCGCACCGCAAACCTTGGCATACATAACACCCAGGATACCCATCGGTCCCGGTCCGACCACCACCACATCGTCGCCGACCTTGACCTGGGCTCGCTCCTGTATCAAGTGGTGGGTGGCGACGATAGGCTCAGCTAGGCAAGCGTGATTGAGAGAAACGTGGTCGGGTATGCGGTAGATCACCTGTTCTGGTACACGCATATAGGGGGCGTAGGCACCATCAATCGTCACCCCCAGCCATTGCCCATCACCGCACTCGATGTCGGCGACAAACTTGTCACCCTCCTTGACACGGGTGACGTTCTTGCCAACCTGATGGGCAACGCCGGAAAACTCGTGTCCCAGGGTGACCGGCGCTTGATAGAAGTGTCGATCCTCCTGGATCAGCAGATCACTTCCACAGACGCCAGCAGCCCAGACCTTCATCAAGACCTCGTCCGGTCCGATCTCAGGCACATCCACCTCGCACAGTTCAACATGTCCATCACCCTCTTTTGTCTTGCGTAAAGCCTTCATCCTACGCTCCTTTGCTTGGATTTGAAGAGATCATCATATCCATCGGGCTATTTTGCCCGCTACATCCGGTTGTGAATGTCTTTCAAGGTTGGATACACCTCCCGGTACAGCTCATAGCGCGCCTCGTAGTGAGCCGCGCGCGCCAGGTTGGGCTCGAACCTGCGCTCCAGATGGAGCAGATCTTCGGCGGTCTTGGCAGCATTGGCGAAATACCCCGCGCCCGCGCCAGCCAGTAGGGCAGCCCCCCAGCCTGCTGCCTCCGTGATGCGGGGTACAACCACCGGGATGCCGGTGATATCAGCCTTGAGCTGCAGCCACAGATCGGAGCGCGCCCCACCACCGATGGCTCGTAATTCGTCGATACTCACCCCACCTTCCTTCAGCAAATCCAGGTTGACGCGCAGCTCGAAGGTCAATCCCTCCAGGACAGCCTTGGCCAGGTCAGTTTTGCCTGTAGCAAAGGTCATACCAAGGATGGCTCCCTTGGAGGTGGTGTCGAAAGTGGGTGATCCACTGCCAGCAAAGTGGGGCAGCAGCAATAACGAAGTCGGCTCCAGTGAGGCGTCCTGTAAAAGCAGATCATAGGCGTCCCGACCAGCAGTTTGCGCCCGTACCTGCTCCTCCTGACCCAACGTATCGCGGAACCAGCGCAGCAGCAGCCCACCACTGTGGTTGATTGTCATGGCCAGGTACAATCTTTCGACTGTGTGGGCATAGACCGAGACGTTGCCGCGGTATAGAATCTCGTTGAGCGAAGGGGACCCCAACGTTACTTCTACGACTTCGGCTGAACCGGTGGAGACCATGGCCAAACCGGGCCGGACGAG
>JBEQLH010000056.1:0-14442 GCA_040326075.1 Anaerolineales bacterium | reverse complement strand
GCTGCTGCAACTCGCCCGGAGCGGCGAAACCTTGAAAACGTCCGTCGGGGACAATACGAGGCGCTCAAGGTGGAGGTGAGCAGCAATGCCGACCGTGAACCAGATTTCGGGCCCAAAAAAGTCGGACCTGCCGGAGCGACCGTGATCGGTGCACGGCCTTTCTTGATCGCCTACAACATTTATCTCACCACAGATGATGTCACTATCGCGGATAAGATCGCCCGCGCTGTGCGCCATTCTTCAGGTGGATTGCGCTTTGTCAAGGCTCTTGGTTTGCTGGTGGATGGTCGCGCCCAGGTATCCATGAATCTGACCGATTTCCGAAAAACCCCCGTTGCACGCGTGGTTGAGACGATCCGCCGGGAGGCTGCTCGGCATGCTGTGGCGATCCATCACAGCGAGCTGGTCGGTCTGATCCCCCAGGAAGCGCTGGTAGATGCAGCAGCCTGGTATTTACAGTTGGACCAGTTCGAACCACAGCAGGTCTTGGAGACACGCTTGTTCACCGCGGTAGAAGAGCCATCTCAAGTGACTGACCAGGATGATTCATCTGCGGCGATAATTCCAGTTGACAGCAATTTCCTTATTGGGCTTGCTTCGGCTAGCCCCACACCAGGCGGCGGATCCGCTTCAGCGTATGCGGCTGCCATGGCTGCTGCGCTTGTATCCATGGTTGCCCGATTGACAATCGGCAAAAAGAAATACGCAGATGTCGAAGAAGAAATGCGAAAGATTGAACAACGCTCCGAGGTTTTGCAGACGGAGTTAACCAACGCAGTTGCAGAAGATTCAAGTGCTTTTGAAGCCGTAATGAATGCCTATAAGCTTCCAAAGAACACTCCGCAGGGTAAAGAAGAACGCACACAGCAGATCCAGACCGCCACCCTGCTGGCAGCCCAGGTGCCTTTGCGGGTTGCGCAAAATGCAGTTGAGATTCTCGAATATACACAGACAATGGTCCTGCACGGCAACCTGAACGCGATCAGCGATGCTGGTTCTGCAGCTGCCCTGGCTGGCGCGGCAATCAGCGGGGCGGCGCTAAATGTGCGCATCAATGCGCTCGGATTGAAAGATAAGTTGGAATCTGAATCGCTGGTTGAAGAGATTGGTATAGTAGAGGTTCGGGCTGAAGAGCTGCAGGACCAAATCCATTCCCAAATATATCAACGGGGAGGACTTTATCCGGAATGAGGTGGCCGCTCAGACTTGAATCACGCCAGGGTCTTTTCCTAGTATTGGTGATCCTGCTGAGCGCTTTTCTCAGCGCGTGCGGTGCTGCCCAAAACTTTCTGGAAGGTATTCAACTCACTTCACCCGCCACAACAATCACACCAACTCCTTTTCAACCCTTATCACCTGATACTCCAACTCCACCTGCCGATGTACAACTAACTGATAGTCCAACTGATACACCAGAATCTCCACAGCCAACTCCGGAACCAACTGAGACACCTCAACCCATCACAGCGATACCCGGAAATTCTGTATGGATTGCACCGTATGTACCTGCTCAGCTGAGCGAGGGCATTAGCTTACCCGATGGCTTCACTTCAGTTGATTCCCCTGGAACTGGGCAGGTGAATCTTGAAGTTAGCGACCAACAACCGGTCAGTCATTGGATCTATGCTCTGGTAGCACCCTTTCCAACCATCACCGATCAGGTCTCGGTTCGCGATCTGAAACAATCCTGGAAGGGCAATCCCAGTGGCCCTTTTAGTGGACAGCCATTATTGATGGATGAAAGCACCTTTGGGGTATTAACCACCTGGTGGGGAGACCCCGGCTCAGATAGTACACGCATCCTCCCCTCCGGGGATTTACTGGATATTGCCTGGGATCAGCGACCCTCATGGGCGATCGTGCCATTTGAATCATTGGAACCGGGGTGGAAGGTATTAGCCATTGATGATCAATCTCCACTCAGGAAGGAATTCGACCCCGACAGCTACGCTTTGAGTGTGCCTTTCTCGCTTATGGGTGACAGCAGCCTGGTTGCAGAGCTGCAATCGAATTCAAGCATACCTGCTACAAACCGGGATGCAAGCCGGTTAACCACAGTCGCAATGACCGGGGTGACCGCATTAGTGCGGGCGACGGCCTTCTCCATGCACCGCAATGGCATCACCTATCCCGCCCGGGATATTGGGCAGGTGTTGCGCAGCGCGGACCTGACCCATATCAGCAACGAGATCCCATTCACACCAGACTGCCCGCCGCCAAATCCCGTTCAAGAAGGTTTGCGTTTTTGCAGCGATCCAGATTACATCGCCTTATTGGAAGAGGTGGGCACCGACATTGTCGAACTGACGGGTGATCATTTTGGGGATTGGGGTCCAGAGGCAATGCTTTACACGCTGGATATGTATGAACAGCGAGACTGGACCTATTACGGCGGTGGGTATGATCGAAAAGATGCCCGGCAAGCGCGCCTGATTGAGCATAACGGCAACAAAATCGCCTTCATCGGGTGTAATGCCAAAGGGGGTGGCTATGCCACCGCCAGCGAGAGTCAACCAGGCGCAGTGGCATGCGACTTTGACTGGATGCAGAAGGAGATTGCACGCTTGACAGAGGTTGGTTACCAGGTCATCGCTACTTTCCAGCATTTTGAGTATTACACTTACACTGCCCAACCCAACCAGGTACGGGACTCTCAGTTGTTGGCTGAGGCAGGCGCTTCTATTGTCAGCGGCAGCCAGGCTCACCAACCACAAGGATTGGAGTTCTTCAAGAATGCGTTCATTCATTACGGGCTTGGCAATCTATTCTTCGACCAGTACCACTTCTGTACCGATTATGCCTGCGATGATGGATTTATCGACCTGCATGTATTCTATGATGGTGAATACATCGGCAGCGAATTGGTTACCATCGTGTTCGAGGATTACGCTCGTCCGCGCTTGATGAGCCAGGAAGAGCGGAGTGTATTATTGCAGAAAGTATTCTCAGCCAGCGGCTGGTAAAAATACTATTATTAATTTCAGGAGGTTATTGTGGGACTTAAACCAGATCATTGGATCCAAAAAATGGCTAAAGAGCACCGCATGATAGAACCATTTGCAGAAAATCAGGTGCGAAATGGTGTCATCTCATTTGGAGTCTCTTCATACGGGTATGATATCCGAGTGGCAGACGAGTTCAAGATCTTCACCAATGTTTATTCAGCGGTTGTCGACCCGAAGCACTTTGATCCGAAATCGATGGTAGATTTCAAAGGAGAGATTTGCGTTATCCCCCCAAATTCATTCGCCCTGGCTCGGACGGTCGAGTATTTCCGTATTCCACGCGACGTGCTGACCGTGTGTTTGGGGAAATCGACCTATGCCCGCTGCGGGATCATCGTCAACGTCACCCCATTCGAGCCTGAATGGGAGGGCTACGTCACCCTCGAGATCTCCAACACAACCCCGCTTCCAGCGCGTATCTATGCCAATGAGGGTATCGCCCAGGTATTGTTTTTCCAGGCAGATGAGGTATGCAATACCTCCTATGCCGATAAGAAGGGCAAATATCAAAAACAAGAAGCGATCGTATTGCCAAAATTATGAAATCAACCATGCCTTTTGCGAGTCGAGTGACGAATCTAAACCCGGAGGGAGCATACGCAGTATTGGCTCGCGCTCAAGCCCTGGAAGCTGAAGGACGTCAAATCATCCATCTAGAGATTGGACAACCTGATTTTGAGACTTACCCGCATATCAGGCAGGAGGGAATTCAAGCCATCCGGGATGGGTATACCCGCTACAACCCTCCGGCCGGAGTTCCCCATCTGCGGGAGGTCATCGCCGATAAAGCTGGTGCCCAGCGGGGTATCCAGATCGATCCACGCCAGGTCGTCATCGGTCCGGGAGCAAAACCAGGCCTGTTCTTTCCAAGTCTGGCTCTAATTGAACCTGGGGATGAGGTACTGTACCCTGATCCGGGATTCCCAACCTATCCAGCGATGATCGAGATTGCTGGCGGCATACCTGTTCCCGTTCCCCTGCGGGAAGAAAACAATTTTTCTTTCGACCTCCAGGCGTTTGATGAACTGTTAACTGCAAAAACGCGCCTGATCGTCCTCAACTCCCCAGCGAACCCAACCGGCGGCGTGATTCCACGATCCGACCTGGAACATATCGCCCAGGCAGCTATTGAGCGTCAAATATGGGTCATTTCCGATGAGATCTATGCCCGTCTGGTTTTTGATGGCAAAAACGTACCCAGCATTGCCGCCCTGCCAGGCATGGCAGACCGCACGGTGATCGTGGATGGTTTCTCAAAAACTTACAGCATGACCGGTTGGCGATTAGGATATGCGATCATGCCGGTCAGCCTGGCAGAACGAGTTGAGCTGCTGCTCACCCATTCTGTTGGCTGCACGGCCACATTCACCCAAATGGCAGGCATTGAGGCACTCAGCGCAAGCCAGGATATGGTCTCAGCGATGGTGGCAGAATACCAGCACCGTCGGGATCAGATGGTAGCAGGGTTGAATGGAATACCAGGTGTACATTGCCAGGTGCCTCTGGGGGCATTTTATGCCTTTCCCAATGTAAGCGCCTTCAATATACCCGTCCGACAACTGGCCAGCCGGTTATTGGAGGAAGCTGGCGTTGCGGTCCTTCCAGGAACAGATTTTGGGGAGAATGGGGAAGGTTACCTCAGGCTGTGTTATGCGGCCGCCCCCGAGGACATCTCTCTGGCGATTGAGCGGATTGCTTCCTTTCTAGGTAAGCTGGATTAATCCTCTGCTGCGCCCCCCACGGTAATGAATTCCCTGATCTTCTCGAAAGTCACCGGGCCGATCCCTGAGACTTCTTGAATACCTTGGATTTCACTGAATGGACCATTCTCTTGCCGGTATTGGATAATTGCTTTAGCCGTCACTGGACCAATGCCTGATAGGGTTTCTAATTCTATCTGGGTTGCAGTATTGATATTAATTAATCCCTCCGGATACCCTGCACCAGGATCTTTTTCAGCCTTTGCTGGATTATTCCCCTCTAAATCACCCACCAGCTGCCTCGGAACCCAAATTTGCATCCCATCCTCCACCATTTTGGCAAGGTTGATCAGTGTGGAATCGGCATCGGGCGTCAGGCCACCAGCTGCCTGAATTACATCCATAACGCGTGAACCAGGTGTTTGGGAATAGACACCAGGATCAACAACTGCACCAGTGATATGCACAATCAAAGGCGCGGCAGTCGCAGGTGGGGATAATTGAATTGCCTCACCCCGTGGTTGGCTGACTGCAAGTAACAACAATCCAACCCCCAAAATTCCACATACAACCCCGAATGCGATCCCCCAGAGGTATTTCATTTCCTACCCTGCAGTTACGACTTTATACCTGATATACGATTAATCACGGGAAGCACCCTGCCTGAACCGGAGGTGAAAACACAGGTGAACGGCTCGTCCTAAATCGCAAATATCGAAGTGGAATCGGATATATGCGCTTCTTGAAAACGCTCCTCACCCTGTATCTCATCCAGGTATAGCTTTGTCCAGGTTGATCCACCTCGGTTATTTCCTGCACTCGCTGAAGGTATCCCTCCACCTCACAAGAACGGAGATTACAAATTGGCAGAAACCGGTGGATCGATTATCAGGCTCAAACCTAAGCGCTGCTTATTGGAGTCCACATGCAGCACTCGCACTTGCACCTGCTGTCCTTCGACAACTACATCACGTGGTTTCACCAACTCGCCACCATCACCCATTTCGGAGACATGGATCAAACCATCTAATCCTTCTTCTAAACGGGCAAAGGCGCCAAAGGGCATCACGCTGGTGATCACAGCTACGACCTCTTGACCTGAGAAATAGCGAACTTCAGCAGTGTCCCAAGGGTTAGGACACATGCGTTTCAATGATAGCGCTACCCGCTGTCGTTCTTGATCGATGCTGATGACATGAACTTCAACCTGGTCTCCGACATTTACCACTTCGATTGGATGACGAACCCTGCCCCAAGATAATTCTGAGACATGGATTAATCCTTCCAACCCACCTAAGTCGACAAAGACACCAAAATCGGTTACATTGGTGACTGTCCCCGTGATCCTTTCTGCTGGCTGTAAATTCTCAAGCAGCTGCATCCGGCGACCAGGTTCAAAAAGCGCGGCCCGTTCTGAGAAGACAACACGCCCCCTGGCTGGATCGCACTCAATTACTTTGAGTCTCAAGGTCGCGGCCAGATAACCACTCAAAATCTCTTCGCGCTCCTCCTCAGCCTGTGCACCTGGATCACAAACAACGTCAACCAAATGTGAAATTGGGACAAATCCATGCAGTTCTGAACCGTCGACAAGCAATCCCCCCCGGTTATAATCTACGACTTCCAACATCACAGTTTCATCTGAATCATATATTTTGCGTGCCTGGTCCCAATTAACTTTAGCCTGGAGAGAATTGGCTCCAGCTTCCACCTTGGCGGGTGTTTCTGCTTTTGAACTGGTTTTTTCCTCTTCCGCCAATAATGCAGCCCACCACGATTCATCCAAGGGTTGAGGCCCCTCCTGCAAACCTTCTGAGAATGATTTGTTTACCATTAATCTTTACCTCATTGACTGATAGTGCTTTTCTGGTGCCCTCCATTTCAATGACCCTACATTTTAATTGCTTTGTTCAAGTACCTCCTCCTTTCTGGCCTGCTGCTCCATGGCAATAATGGCACCGGCCACAGATTCAATTGCCACACGTTGTTTGCGGTACAAATCCGCTTCTGACATCGCCAAGCGCATAGCTATCTCACGCACTTTGCGACCTTCCAGGAATTTCAGATCTAAAATATTATAGAGGATCCACTCACCGGTAAAACGGCGTTCACCTTCAGGACGTACTCTTTGGATACCTTCCAGGAGGATTGAACGAAGGGCATTGGTGGGATTGCCTTCATGGGCACCAACCGCCTGCTGAACCACCTCCAAACGCATCAGGGGGCTTTGCGACAGCTTCGGGCCTCCCCAATAGTGGCTGAGGGCATCCTTGACCCATTTGGACATGTCCCGGTCGTCCAGAGATATCTCGGAAGCGGTGAGAACATCTGTACCGTCATAACGCGCCGCGGCGCGCAACCTTTGGATCAACTCTACCTGTGGGTTCAAGGCTTCAACCGAGGTAAAGACTTGCTGCTGCATGCGAACATCCAGCAAGGCCATCTCTGCTCGTCGAGAAAGGATTCTTACAGCTTCAATCTCCTCCTCAGCAAGTTTCCCCTGTGGATTACGTTCCACCCCAATGAAACCTGTCAGATGCTCGTCATTATTATTTTCCTCAAAGAGGGGTGATAACCAGTAATGTTTCCAGGTGAAAAGCGGGTCTTGTTCAGCGCGCTTCACACCGGCTCCACCATTCTTGGCAACCAAAGCGAGGAGATCAGATTGAGAGTCAATTTCCTCAAAAGGATAATCGCTTCCCAGAGTCAACAACATCTCTGGGCTATCTATTCCCAATACAACAATAAAAGCGTTGGAAACCTGCAACCGGTCACATAAGGCAGCTAACACTGATTCAAGAAAATCTCTGAGATCCCCAGTAGTCAGTAGACGTTCTTCAAGCGATTGGATCAGCTGCAGCTTGGCAGGGTCTCCACCATGAAACAGCCATCTCTCCCAGAGAGGCGCGACCAATGTGATCATATGCTCCATGAGCAGTAAACTGGTGACCATCACAATTGGGATCACAATCGGATTTGATAGACCCATGGATTCTCCATACCGATTGACAATGGTAACCAAAATGATGACCACGGATACTGTGACCGGGCCGCGCATCAGCCATTTGAAGAGACGCCGCTTAACCACTCGATCAGGCCAGGAAACACCAAAGAAAGCAACTGCGTAGGCCATTAAAACCAACAATACTGAAACCAGGAGACTACTTAACGTGGCCGCCAACCAGAAAAGCAGTGGATTGTTTTCAACCAGGCTTGAGCCAAATAATAAGAAGGGATAGGAGCCCAGAATTGGCCCCAAAGCTCCAATGAGCAAGTAGCGCATACGCCTGCGGCTGGTACGAGTAACGGTGCGCTTATATGCCCGCCAGAAATTTATCCCCGCCAGGGTGATGGTAGAGATATAGTAAACCGCAAAAATCCAGGTCAGCCAGGTTCGTTGAAGGTGTGGGGCTGGCCTGACATTTTCTACCAGAGGACCCACCAACCAATTGGTCGGTAAGGTAAACAGAAATCCAATCGATACCAGGTACAGCACCCAAACGAGCCGCCGCCGTCGACCACGTGAAGGTCGTCCGGTCGTCTCCAGGAGAGCATCAGAAAAGTGTAAATATGCGGGAGGTAGAAATAATATGCCGATCCATTGGACCCGCATCCAAAAACCAATCTGAGCTGCCGAACCGGAATTACTGGCAATTGCATCCCCCACGGACACAAAAACAACACACAACAAAATAATTACGAACGACCTGGCTACTCGATCACGCAGGTTAAATGACAGGGCATATAACAGCAAGGAAAATGCTGTAATAGCAATCCCTGCAGTTAGCAGTTCGTTAATGCCCCTTAAACCATCAACTAATGTTTCGGCCATGATTGATCAGGCAAGAATAAAGTGCCCTCCACTTATATTATCCACTTTGTGAAGAAAATTGCAATATCCCGATTAGGATAATAATGATCGATATAACCGCAATAATCAAACCCCAATCGCTGCGCCAGGTTGATCGCAGGGAAGTTCTTCGGCTGCATACCCAGGATCAAGCGGTGGCTTTTGGTCTGGGCACCGGACCACTCTAAAGCAGCCAACAGCAAGGCGGTGCCAATCCCCTGGCGGCGAAGATTCGGACGGACAACCAAGTCCATCGTCCAGGTGGTCAATGGAATCATATTCTCAACGAGACTTGTATAACCCACAGGTTCCCCGGAATGGAGAGCCACCAGGACTCCCGAATAACTTTGCCAATGTCTGATGAGGGCTTGAGGAGAGCGAGGGTAGTCCACCCTGACCATTCTGGGTAATCTAACCTCACGAAAAATCGCACCAGTTTGACCGGAGGCGAATTGCGGGTCCATCTGCCAGACATGATCGCTGGAAAAACTATGGTCGAGCTCCGCAAGCAGATCGATGTCAGACTCAATCGCTGGTCGAATTTCAATTTCGGGCATAGAAAATACCTGATTTTGTCAAAATATTTAAGGTTCCGAGGGATTGTTTACTCGAACTCGGACCACACAGGGTTCCTGAGATTCTCCCTGGTTATCCGTGACTACCAATCTTAACATATAATCTCCCGGGGCGAGGGTGCGGGTATCCCACTGGCCCAGCTCCCCTTCCTGTATTATCTCCCTGCCGGCCTGAATGGTCAACCAGACCGTTTCACCAGGACGAGCAATTTCGTATTTGTAAAATCCAAAATTCTGGATATCAGCTGTTCCACGTACGATTATCACCCCACTGACCTCAGTACTTTCATTGGGCTCTGTCAGCATAATTTGTCCAGGAAGACAACCTTCCCCAGAAAATTCAACCGTGGCTATCTCGGATATTGATTCCCCGGTTGGAGCGGATAATGCTTCCTGGGTGGTATCCCCCATCAATGTAGTTGTGGGAGAAGCTAACAAATCCATTGTCGGTGTCAGTAATGGGTTCGACCCAGGGAAAGCAGGCGCAACGAATGACACCAGGACAAACACAGCAACTGCCATCACGAACAAGAGCACAAGCATTCCTGCGGATTGGTTTACATGTGATTGGCCACTCTCCCGCTCCAAACCAAAAGCTGCCCGGCGAAGTTCCTCCCAGCCCAGGATAAATTTACGGATGTAGACCAATCCGGCTAAGACCAGGATCACATAGATCCACATCTCATAAATTCTGAAAAATCTCAGTGCTTCGTCCATCAGTTACCAATAATCTGCAAAGAATGTAAATCCAATCCCACCCGGGATCACAGACTCGCTAAGACACCTTCAACGATAGCGGTCAGTCGAGGCAGGACGTTCTTTCCCGCTGCAAGCACTTCCTCGTGACTGGTGATCGTATCGCCATCCAGGTTAGCCTTATTGCTGATCGTTGAGAGTCCGAGAGCCCGCATCCCTCCATGGCGCGCTACCGTCACCTCTGGCACAGTCGACATACCGACCGCGTCAACACCGATAGCCTTTAAGAATCGTAAATCTGCAGGAGTCTCGAAGGAAGGGCCCGCCAGGCAAATATAGACCCCTTCCTGCATCCGGATATCGTTTTCTTTAGCTACCTGCCGAGCTAGCTCAGCTAACTCTCGATCATATGCTAGCCCCATATCCGGGAATCGAGGGCCGATCTGGTCGAAATTCGGACCTCGCAAGGGACTTTCTCCCGCCATGCCCAGCAGGTTGAGGTGGTCGGTGATCAACATCACCTCTCCCGGTTCGTATGCAGGGTTTACCGCCCCCGCAGCGTTGGTTACGATCAGGATTTCCAATCCCAAACGTTGCATGACCCGTACCGGAAAACCAACCTGCGGCATGCTGTAGCCTTCATAATAGTGCGCCCTGCCCTGCATTACCAGCACAGCCTGCCCTTTCAGCATACCGATCACCAATCTGCCCTGATGGCCTTCTACGGTGGAGACTGGCCAGGAGGGTATATCTCCATAGGGAATAATTACAGCATCTTCAACCTTCTCAGCCAATGTACCCAACCCAGAGCCAAGGATCATCCCAACGCGTGGTTTCATGCTTATCTGCCGTTGGATGACTTCAACGGCACGATCGATTTCACTCAGATTAATAAAATCACTCATCTCAATATTCCTTTCTAAACTTTATTATGGTTGCCGTGGATCAATACAGGCAGCTTCCAGGCGCCGGATCAGCGCCTGCGTAGAAAGTGGGTTGCGATGACCAAGCCGAACCTGGATCTCCGCGTTTGAAAGACCGCTCATGCTCATTCGTAATGCAGCAGTATGCCGCAGGACACGGGGAGATAGGGTAATCGGTGGATTTGCCATCTGTCCCCAATGATTTAGAATCTGCCACACTCCCTGTCTGCTTAATCGCCCATCCATCTGGCTGATAAAAAGAGCTGGTTCTCCGGGTTTGTGGAGCATATCCGATCGCCCTTCATGCAGATAATCTTCGACAGCATTCTTGGCTTCACCCATAGATAACCATAAGTCACCCTTGCCGACCAGGTTAATATGGAATCGTCCTGCACGTAAATCCAAATCAGTCATGTCGAGGTCCGTCAAGTCTTTAACTGAAAGACCAGTCTCCAACAACAACATCAGAATCGCTCTATCTCTTAATGCCCGGGGGCGGGAAGAGGCTTCCATGAGCGTTAACAACGCCTGTATTTGCTCCTGATTGAGGCACTGCGGAGGAACAATAACCGGGACATCTGAAATGACCTGCTGGATATTCTCATCCTTGACCGAGAAAGACTCGGGTGAAAGCAGCCCCGCCTGGACCAGATACGCCGAGAAATATTTTAACGTGGCCAGCCGCCGGACAAGAGTGCTGCGCCGTCGTCCTTGGCGGCGCTCCGATTGAATGAATTCGGTCACGCGTGGGTTATTCAAATCGCTCACGATTGGTGGATGAGCAAGTGTGGCTTTCAAGTAACGCAAAAAAACACGCAGGTCGTTGCCATAAGCCAACCGCGTGCTTTCAGAATATTTCTGTTCAGTCTCTAAACTGTCCAGAAAGGAGTATATCGCGCTCTCCATTCGCCGTGAACTCCAGAAGATACCCCAGGACTACCAATATACCCAAAGCTCAAAGAGCGTTCACCTGTTAATGTGCCCGCCCTCCTCAGGGGAAATATTATATCATACTCTCCTCAATCACCTCCTGGAATGCCTCAATAGCGTTTTCTACATCCGCATCATCAATCCAAAAATGCGTCACAAGTCGAAAGCCCCGCCCACTGACAACACCAACCCGAATTCCTCTCTGCTTCAAGCGCTGTGCGACTTCACCAGCGGACAATGGTATTTTATCCATCAATGTGAGAAAAACCATGTTGGAATAAGGCGTACCAGGATCTAAATCCAAACCCTGGATTGTCGATAATCCCTGCGCCAGGCGCTTCGCCCGCACATGGTCCTGATCCAAACGCTCAACCATCGTTTCCAGGGCTACGATCCCAGCAGCTGCCAGGACACCTGCCTGACGCATACCTCCCCCAAGTTGTTTCCGCATCCGCCTGGCCTGAGTGATAAATTGATTCGAACCGCACAATACAGACCCCACAGGGGCGCTTAAACCTTTACTCAAACAAAATGTCACTGAATCAGCGGGTTTAGCCAGGTCGACAGCTTTTACCCCTAAGACTGCCGCGGCGTTAAAAATCCTGGCTCCATCCAGGTGCAACAGCAAACCCAGTTGGTGAGCCAATTCTCCTACAGCTTGTGTGTATTCAAGCGTGATCGCTACCCCCCCACAGCGATTGTGCGTATTCTCCAGGAGGACCAGACGGGAAATAGGATGGTGGATATCATCCGGGCGGATTGCTCCCTTGATATCATCCAAAAGCAAGGTGCCATCCAGCTGGTTCGGTAGAAGGTGGGGATGCACACCACCCAGAGCAGCAGCTCCACCAGCTTCAAATAGAAAGGTGTGCGATTTATCACCCAGGATAATCTCGTCCCCCCGGCCACAATGAGCCAAAATTGCAACCAGATTGCCCATCGTCCCGGTAGGCACAAACAAACCGGCTTCCTTACCCAATAGAGCTGCGGACATTTCTTCAAGACGATTGATGGTCGGATCTTCTCCGTAAACATCATCGCCAACAACTGCCGTAGCCATTGCCTCCCGCATCTCAGGTGTAGGCATTGTAACCGTGTCAGAGCGTAAATCAACCCAATCCATATTCACCTCAAAATAATTAGTCGTTGACTGTAATTGACGGATAAGATGAGAGATCAGCATCCCTCTATGCTACTTATTTGATCTCACCCAAAGATTCCAGGGTGTCGGTCAAATCCCCTGGTAGTGGAGCCTCATACTCACTCAATTCTGTCTCTCCTGGAATTCGGATGCGCAGCCTGGCTGCGTGTAGGAATTGGCGTTTCAGCGGCAGGCTCGGATGGCGGCGTCCATATACTCTATCCCCAACAACTGGACAATCCAGGAATGCCAGGTGTAAGCGGATCTGGTGCGTTCTCCCTGTAATGGGATGTACCTCCAGCAGAGTATGGCCAGCAAATTTCTGAACACTCGTATATTCACTTACAGCAGATCGACCCTTGCCGGGAGGCAGGACTGCCATCTTTTTGCGATCCACGGGGTCTCGTCCAATAGCAGCCTCCACCCGTCCACGCGGCGTTGGTGGAGCGCCATCAACCAGAGCCAGGTATATCTTCTCTACCTCCCGCAAGCGGAACTGCTCTTGAAGCCATTGATGGGTTGCGTCGTTCTTTGCCAGGACGATCAAACCAGAAGTATCCTTATCCAGACGATGGACTACTCCTGGTCGTTGGATACCACCGACTCCATCGATATCAGGAGCATATGCCAGAGCTGCATGAACCAGGGTACCCGATTGATGACCGGCAGAAGGATGAACCACCATTCCAGCTGGCTTGTTGACCACCATCAAATCGTTGTTTTCAAAAACGATATCCAGGGAGATATCCTCAGCGATTAATTTAGATGGCTGAGGAGGAGGTATCTCGACGACTACCCGCGCTGATCCATCAATGGTTTGCCCGGTTTTATGAGCGGGTATGCCATCTATGGTAACTCTGCCTTCTTTGATTAATATTTGGAGACGTGAGCGAGAAAACTCGGGAAGCTGGGTGACCAGAAATTTATCCAACCGCTGTGGCTGCTCTTCATTAAAAACCAATTCCACAACCCGATCATTCACCCAAATTCTCCTCGATGATTTGATCGCTGCCGGTGTCGGATGGCACCTCCGGATCAATTGATTCAGGGGGTGATGCTTGTTTTCTTTCCTGGTACCAGACCCCGAGCAGCAGCACGATAACCCCCATGGTGATACAAAAATCTGCCACATTGAAAACTGGGAATCGCCAGATAGAAAGCCAGTCAGTCACCCAGCCAACTGTCAGACGATCGAACAGGTTGCCTACTGCGCCGCCGAATTCCAAACCCATCGCCAGCCGCATAGGCCAATCCTGGCGCGGCACCTGCGGGAAATAATATACTATGCCCAGCGCGACCACGATTGCCAGGATCATGAATATGTCCCCCAGTCCTTGGAGCATCCCAAAAGCTGCCCCGGTGTTCTTCCAGTGGACAATCCGGGCATATGGCTCAAGCCACTCCCAGGGTGACCACATCTCTCCTAATGCCAAATTTGCTCTGACCAACATCTTGGTAGTTTGGTCAAGGATAATAATAGTTCCCGCGATGCCAAACAGGGTTAAATAATCCCGTAAATATTTGCTCGATACTTTTTTAGTTGAATCCATGGATTAAATTTTACTCCAAGTATTCTAAGTCCGCCTGAGAATCGGATGTGAATCTGGAATACCTTACCATAT
>JBEQLH010000055.1:0-14471 GCA_040326075.1 Anaerolineales bacterium | reverse complement strand
AAATTATAAAAAATGACACCTATCTGGAGGTTTTTCCAAAAAAGAACATGAAAGTGAAGTTGACCATATTAATATTGATTATCAGCGGGTTGTTCCTGGTGGGCTGCAGCACTACTGCTGCGAATGCCAGCCAGCCCGATATTGAAGAAATACCCCTGGCCATCGCTGATACCCGCATCGTATCAGATGGCATGCTCGTACCCCAGGATTTCGTCGATCTGGCATTCGCAGCTGGCGGCGAGGTTGCTGAAGTGCTGGTAGAAGAAGGAGATAACGTAGTCACTGGAGACGTGATCGCGCGCCTGAGCGGCCGCGAAAGGCTGGAATCCGGTGTTGGTACTGCCAGCCTGGAATTGCAAGCCGCACAAAGTGAACTCCTGGCAGCGCAGATTGCGCGCCGCACGCTGGATGATGACCTTTCCATTGCACAGACACAGGCTCTGGATGCCATCACACAATCGAAAGCGGCCGTCCGCACCGCGGAACGGAGAGTACGCAGCTGGAGCAATTCTGCAGATCAGGCTGACATCGATGAGGCCAAATCAACACTGATCCTGGCCGAGGATGCCCTGGAGAAAGCTGAGGATGCCTACGAGCCTTATGCCGATAAATCGGAGAGCAACCTGGCCAGGGCCACTCTGTTGGGTAAGCTGGCTGTTGCCCAGCAGCGCTATGATGACGCTGTCCGCCGGCTCAATAATCTCCAGGGGATCACCGGCGATGATTTCGATCTCAACCAGTCACAAGCTGAATTGGAAATCGCCCAATCCCGCCTGGACCAGGCTGAATCCGATTACGAAATGTTTCAGCAAGGACCCGATCCCGATGCAGTTGCATTAGCTGATTCCCGGATTGCCACTGCCGAAGTCAGATTAATTGCTGCTGAAGGTGCCCTGCTCGCGGCAGAGTCAACCCTGTCTGACCTCGACCTGGTGGCAACCATCGACAGCAGTGTAGTTGATCTCAATCTGACTCCCGGGGAGCAGGTCTCACCCGGCAGACCCGTGGTTACCCTGGCTGATTTTTCACAGTGGTATGTCGAAACGGATAACTTGACCGAAATCGAAGTTGTAGATATCAACCCTGGACAGCAGGTCAACATCATCCCAGATGCCTTGCCTGAAGTCACCTTGAGCGGTATCGTCGAGTCCATTGGCGATAAGTTCGAAGAGAAACGCGGCGATATCACCTACACCACCCGCATTCTGCTCAACGAGATCGATCCCCGTCTTCGTTGGGGTATGACCGTCGTCGTGACTTTCGAGGAGTAGGAACTGGATGTAATCTTCATCTTGAATGAAGATAATTTGACCGGGTTTGAAAACAGGCGTATATCTCTCTCATCAAAATCCCCTTGCCACTCTCCTGGAAGGGGGATTTTTATTATTATTACCTCAAATCCCGCCCGTTATTCTAAAAAAATTCATGTAAACTAATTTCGAGCACCGTTGATCCACTATCAACCTGGCCACTAATTCACAAATCAAGGCAGGCAGTTAAAGTGAAAAGGTTATCAATTCTCATCCTGATATTTGCAATCGCATTTGCGTTCTTCTTCATCGTACCTGGTCTGCTGAACAAGCCATTCACACCATACCCGCAGATGAAGATCGCCGACGTCCTCGATCTATTAACTCCGCTGGTGCTGATCCCGCTCTACTATCTATTGCTCCGTTTCGGCGCAAACCAGCCGCCAACCCTGCGAACAACGATCATTTTTCTGGTCTTTGCGGCTTTATGGGTTGAAGGACAGGGCATGCACCTGTCTGCCAATTCCATCGGTCACTGGCTTAATGATCTCATGAGTGAAGATATCAACCAGGTCACGTATTTCTATGACGAAGTCCTGAGCCATTACCTCTGGCATATGGGTGTCCTCACCCTATCTGCCCAATTGATCTACCGGGGATGGAGGTATCCCTTTACGGACCAAACCTCCCGCCTGGTTTTGGAATCGATCTCCGGAGTCATATACGGTCTCTTGATATTCATCATCGGTATTGAGGGTGGCACGGTGCCGTTAGTTTTCACTTTCTCTGTTCTGGCAACCTTGATCGCGTTCTTCTGGGCATGGGGACATTTCCGGGAGCGACCGTTGGTGACCTTCTTCCTGATTGGGTATGGGTTGGCAGCTGTGGTCTTCCTCGGTTGGTGGCTTTATTGGGGCGGTTTCCCTCAATTCAGCTATCTGGGTTGGATCTGACCAGAGATATTCCCCTTATACCGCTCATCTGCCAGATTTTAGGAAAACAAATCAATCGATTTTTCCGCCAAAATGAGAACTCCCGCCATTTATTCAATCCAGGCGGGAGATAAATCTTTTATAAACATTAAATTATCAATTGATTATGGCGTTTCACACGAAAAATCATCTCCACAGACATGGTTGCCCATCATTGTTGATCTTGAAAACTCTGATCTAATCATATCTTCTCAATCTCACTATGTCCAAATCAAGCTAGCAGCCGTAGTCCGTTATCTATAAATCTCGCTTATAAGCCCTGTGCCGCTTGTACCACTGGACACCCACTGCCTCCATGTCTGCCATGCTGGCGGTATTCAACTCGTTAACCTGCACCAGGTCGGTATATTTAAAACCATAGGATTTAATCGTATTCGCCAGCTCTGTATACAGCAGTACATTGCCTCCCAAACCCTGGTATTCTGGCAGTAATCCCGCCCCATTGACATTAGCCCACTCGGTTCGTCTGCGTTCCGTCATCAGCCAATACCAGCCGAAGGGCCATATTCTTCCTTTACAGCGTTGCAGAGCTGCGGAGAGGTCGTAATAAGCGATGACAAAGCCGATCAGCTCCTCACCTTTCATCACTCCTTTCACCAGCCCTGGATCGGTGATCTCGAGGATCGTTTCTGCGATCATCTCCTTTTCTTCATCTGTCGGTGGAAAGAAAGTATGTGAATTGGCGAAAGCTGTTTCATATACTTCGAATACCCGCGGTACCCACTTGCGGATCTCGTCCTTGTCCTTTAAGTGCATGATCCACATCCCACGCCGCTGCTTAATCTTTTCGGCTATGCGCAAAATGCGATCCGGCATTTGGTAATCCCCAGGTAAATATCCAGACACATGATCGGTATCCTTCTCGAAACCAGCCGCTTTTACATAGCCATCATAATATGCGAAATTATAGGGGATATTCATCGCTGGACGGTGCTCGAAACCTTCCACCAGCATGCCAGTCGCCTCGGTCGGATTCATTCCCCGCGGTCCCACCATCGTATCCAGGTTCCTCGCCCGCGCCCAATCAAATGCTGCCGAGAACAACGCTTGCGAGACATCTTGGTCTTCCACCACCTCCAGGAAACCAAAAAATGCTGCCTTCGCATTGCGGTAATTATTGAAATTACGATTTTCCATCACCGCCAGTCGGCCTACTGTGCTGCCATTTTCTTCAGCAATAAAGAAATCCGCCTCTGAATGCATATAAAAGGGATGTTTTTCTCGGTTCAGAATCTTCTTGGCTGATGACACCAGTGGCGGCACCCATTGTTCGTTATCTGCGTACAGCTTGAAAGGCAGATCGACATACTCATCAACATCCCGGGGGTTCTCGGTATCAATAATACGGACCTGCATGGAAGCTCCTTAGCGTTCAAAAATTTTCATTAATTAAAACGGCTATCTCCCCAAACAGTTTCTATTAATTTCGGGGAAATCCATTTTCATGGATCAGGTGCTTATCTTACCACTTCGAACTGAAATGGCGAAGTAATCTAATAATTTATTCGCAGCTATTGCCAGGTTAGCAGCCTCTTCGCTTCATAATTGACTCCTCCCGATCTTTCCCCTATACTTTAATCAATAATTCGATGCCCAGCCTATCAATAAATATACTTTCAGGTTTATCTATTAAATAACCATTCATCATGGACCAGCCAACATCCATACTTGATCGTTTCTTCAGCCGACCCCGTCCAGTCTGGGTCGTGCTCATCTTCAGCCTCACCCTCTTGCTGCTCCCCTTTGCAGCTGTCTATCTGGATGGTGCCATGGATGAATTTTTCAGTCAGGATCGCTGGCGTGTCTTTTTACTCCCACCTACCATCATCATCTATATCTGGCTCGTCTCGCCCCTCATGACCCGCACGGGCGCCAATGTGATTGAATCTTTCCGTCCTCTCATCCAATTGGATGATGATAGCTTTGACCGCATGATCCAAGAGGCTTCGCACATTGACCCCCGACACGAGTGGATCGCCTTTGGAATCGGGGTTATCCTGGGTATTATCTCCTCCCTGAGTACAGATTTCGATCAGGGTGCTTCCTGGAGCAAGTCATATTGGTTCATCTCCAGCAGCTTAATGTACGGAGTATTGGCCTTGGCGATATTCGTCTCAATCTCCAGCACGCGCTTGAACGCTGCTCTGCATCGCCAACCCATGCGGTTCGAAATATTGAATCCTGCCACCTTCGAAGCCATTGGTCGCCAGAGCCTCCTGCTGGCCTTGGTGTTCATCGGCGGCATCACCTTGAGTCTCTTGTTCACCTTTCAGGATGCCAATCTATCCTCTCCGGAATTCTGGTTAGTGAACCTTCTCTTTGTACTGTTTGTTGTCCTGATCTTCTTCCTCAGCATGCGTCCCACGCATAAGCTGCTGCTTGCAGAAAGGAAACGCAGACTTGAACCTGTCCAAAGGCATATCAATCTTGCCTGCCTGGACCTGGTTCAGCGCCTGGACCAGGATCTTGATCCTGGCAATCTTTCTGGTGAAATTAATGCTCTGGAAGTTTACGAGCGGCGCCTGTTTGCAGCTCGCACCTGGCCTTATAACACCTCCATGCTGCGCACCCTCTTCTTCTCCATTTTAATCCCACTCGGTTCAATTCTGACCCGACTGGCATTCGATATCCTCTTTCCATAGTTGCGAAGACATCATTCATTTAACACAAAACTGGTCCACCATAGTGGCTGGACCAGTCCTGCGAATATTTCACCATTAATCTGGTAAGTTGCCTAACACCTGCTGCATCTCATCTTTATAATCTCTGAATGCCTGCCGCCCCTTTTCGGTGAGCTGGATCATTGTGTTGGGTTTCTTATCCTGGAAAGTTTTGCTTATTTTCACGTAACCCGCTTCTTCCAATTTAGTCAAATGGGTGGACAGGTTGCCCCACGAAAGACCTGTCACCCGCTTCAGATAGACAAAATCAATGCTGTCGACCACATACAGGTATGTCATTACCCTCAGACGGGCGGGAGCGTGAATTATGGGATCGATATCCGTCAGCGGTTGAACTTCCGGGTTTTGTTCCTGCTTTTCAGCCATTCTCACCCTCCCACTGCAAAGACTCATCCGTTGGCAGAGGGTTGTCCTGCAGGAATTTGAAAAATTTGATCAGCCCGGTCACAAAGATGATCGCAGCTGAAATCCCAAAAACAAGCGGGATTCCGTGATGTGCTACCCCATAAGTCTGGTAAAGCCATTCACCCAGGAAGAATCCCCCTGCCAGCATCAAGCCGTAAACATAGAAGCGCGTCACCGATAGAAAGTAACCCGCCAGGCTGAAACTAACCAGCAGCATTAAGCTGAATGGAATCGTCACGATCCAACCTGACCTGCCAGGGATAAACGAAAAGAAGGCGAACAGCGCCAGGATCATAAAAATCACATTGAGTGCCAGCATGATCCCGGTGAATAAGGTCATCTTTTTCCTTCGCATTGGTCCATATTTCACCACCCCTCCCCTGGGCTTGATCACGTTCTTTCGAACCCAGCGAATAACCATGTATATCACACCATAGAAAGGCAGGAATATGGCTGAACTCCAAAAATCTCCCAGGTACACACTCAACAAAGGAGCGATTACGAGCATCAGCACTACCCCGGAGATGAAGATATCCACCAGCCCATCGTCGAATGACGTCGTGAAGACCCTGCGGTCCGCTTCTTTCAAATCAATTCTTTCAGACATGACTACCTCCTATTTTTTCAAATAACATATGTTTATAAAGTACTTTGTATTTCAAAGTTCTTTTCAAGATTATATAGTAATCTTGTGCTCCTGTCAAGCTGAAAATTTATCACTCAGCAAATACATTAAGCCACAACCGGCCTCTCCAATTTTATTTTTGAATTCCTGTTTCCTACCGGCATTTTTTCGTGTAAAATCATAGTGATCATATTCGTGCGCCTTTACTGAATAAATCTTTACCTGAATAGCATACTCAAACACATAATCAGTGCAGTGAGTGTTGGCTTGCCATTACTTGATAGAATAATCTCCACTCATTGGTATATTCGGTCTCTCACCAGGCTTCTTACGTATTCCTACCCGAGGACTTGACCACCTGTTCAATTATTATTTACCCAGAAAAATAATAGACCCAATTCTCAGCTAAAAACCTAAGTAGATTCTAGATTAGTTGGAGATCTAAGTGACAACTGATACCACAGGGCTGAAGATCCAGGAAATTACGCTTGTCTTCGGGGGAATTAGTGCACTGAACGATATCAGCTTTGATGTTCAAGAGGGGGAAATTCTCGCTATAATCGGTCCTAATGGTGCTGGGAAGACATCCTTATTAAACTGTATCAACAATTTCTACCATCCAGAACGGGGAGATATCTTTTTCAATGGGCACAACCTGACCAAATTACCCCCGTACAAAATAGCCAAGCTGGGCATCGCCCGCACCTTTCAGAACACTGCCTTATATACCGGTCTAAGCACATTAGATAATCTGATGGCCGCCCGCCACATTCATATGCAGTCAGGGATGCTTCACAGCATAATCTATTGGGGTCTGGCTCAGAAAGAGGATCTCAAACATCGCCAGCAGGTGGAAGAGATCATTGACTTCTTAGAAATCGAACACATTCGCAAATCCATTGTTGGAGCTTTACCCCATGGATTGCGAAAACGAGTTGAATTAGGCCGCGCATTGGCGCTTGAGCCGCAGCTCTTGCTGCTGGATGAGCCGATGACTGGCATGAACCTTGAAGAGAAGGAGGATATCGCCCGCTTTGTGCTTGATATCAACGAGCGCCGGGGGACAACCATCCTGTTAATTGAACACGATATGGGGGTAGTAATGGATATCGCCGATCGCATCGTCGTGCTCGACTTTGGTATGAAAATCGCGGAGGGGATTCCAGAAGAAATCCGCCAGGACGAAGCAGTGATCAATGCCTATCTAGGTAAAGCATCTGTGCAATGAATCAAATTGATACCCTTCCGAAGAGTTTGATCGCCTCCTACCAAAAATATGACGCTGGTAAGACCGCTATGCGGCAAAAGGATATGGGGTTGTGGCGTTCTTTCACCTGGCAGCAATCATATCAACAGGTTCGAAGTTTATCGCTGGGGTTGATTAAGTTGGGATTGGATCGCGGAGATAAAGTCTGCATAATTGGGGACAATGATCCCCAATATTTCTGGGCTCAATTGGCTATCCAGGTTAGAGGAGCTATAGCTGTTGGCATCTTCACCGATAGCTCACCAGCCGAAATCGAATACATCGTCAATCACTCAGATGCAGTCTATGTCTTTGCTAAAGACCAGGAACAGTGTGATAAGCTGCTGGATATCCAATCTCAGGTTCCCAATGTCAGGCAGGTAATTTATTGGGAGGACAAGGGATTGTGGAATTATGATCAACCCTGGCTGATGAGCTATGCTCATGTCCAGACGCTGGGTGAGGCGTTAGATGAAGAACTTCCACATCTCTTCGATGAGAATATTGACCTGGGTATAGGAGAAGATCTGGCCATATTTTGTTACACCTCCGGCACAACCGATTTACCAAAAGGGGCCATGATCACTCACACCAACCTCATTTCCGGCTGCGACCAAACCGTAAAGGTCGATCCCCGCTCAGATACGGATGAATATTTATCTTTCTTACCTCCGGCCTGGATCACTGAAAACATTTTAGGTTTGACCTTCCATCTACGCACTGGGATGGTGGTTAATTTCCCCGAAGCGCCAGAAACGGTGCAGGAGAACATCCGAGAAATTACCCCACAATCTCTTCTATTCAGTGCCCGCTTGTGGGAAAACATGATGTCGATTGTGCAGATCAGGATGGCTGACACTTCACGCATGAATCAATTTCTCTATAAGGTCTTCATGCCCATCGGCTATAAAGTTGCTAATCTGCGCTATGAACAGCGAAAACCAGTAGGATTAATCTGGCAATTTCTCAACAGGTTGGGAGAACTTGCGATTTTCCAACCCATGCGGGATAAATTCGGACTAACCAATGTCACCTCAGCGTACTCCTCTGGGGCCGCACTAAACCCCGAGGTGATTCGCTTTTTCCGAGCAATCGGGGTGAACATAAAGCAGCTCTACGGCTCAACCGAAGCAAATGTGCATACCTTGCATGTTGGAGATGATGTCAAATTTGAAACTGTAGGAATTCCCGCTCCGGGTCTTGAGATAAAAATCACTGATGATAGTGAGATAATCATCTCCAGTGCTACTGTTTTTAAGGGATATTACAAGAACCCAGAAGCAACTGAAAAAGCCCTGCGCGTTGATGAGCAGGGGAAAACCTGGTTTTATACCGGTGATGCTGGATACCTGGATGAAGATGGACACCTGATATTTATGGATCGGGTGAAGGAGATGATCGCGATCGGTCCCGATGAGAATTACTCGCCTCAATATATCGAAGGTCAACTCAAATTTAGCCCATATATTCGCGATGTGATGACTCTGGGAGGGGCAGATAAACCCTTCGTTTCTGCCTTAATAAACATCGAATTCGATAATGTTGGCCGCTGGGCAGAAAAACAAGGCATCCCATACACCACCTTCGTGGACCTTTCCCAGCGACCTGAGGTGTATGAATTAATTGGCAGTGATGTTAAAAGAGTCAATAGTTATCTGCCTCGGGCAGCGCGCATCCGCAAATATGTCCTGATGCATAAGGAGTTCGATGCAGATGAAGGTGAGTTAACCCGCACCCGCAAGCTCAGAAGAAACCTGTTAAGTGAGCGGTACGAAGACATGATCACGACCATGTATAGCGGAGGCGATACAGTCCAGGTGCGGGCGACGGTTAAGTATCGCGATGGTCGCGAAGGAATATCCGAGACAGCTATCCGGGTTGCTACCTTACAAACGGAGGATGAATAATTATGAACTGGCAGCTGCTGCCCCAATTTGTTGTCACCGGTTTGCTTTTAGGAGGACCACTGGCGCTCAATGCTCTCGGAATTGTATTAATTTTCAAGTCAACCTACATATTCAACTTTGCCCAGGGTCAGATGCTGCTCTTGGGTGCCTTGACTACCTGGTGGTTTGTTGTTGTCCAGGGATTGCCTTTGTGGTTGGCAATTATTTTAGCTCTGATCTTGTCTGCTATCCTTGGTTTCCTCATTGAGCGATTTACGCTGCGACCTTTAACAGGTCAGCATCTTCTGGTGATCATTCTCATGACGCTCGGTCTCAGCCAGGTTCTGCAAGGACTTGCCCTGCTCTTATTTGGTAGTGTTCAAAGGAATTTCCCCCAAATCTTTTCCACTACTGCTCCGTATAAAATAACAACACCCTTCATTTTTAACGACAACAACATCACCATCATTTTGAAACAAAACCTGGTATGGTCATTTGCGATCGCAATCCTTGGTGTGCTCCTTATCAGCGCCCTTTTCCGGTTTACCCGCATGGGCTTGACAATGCGCGGTACTTCAGAGGATCACGAGCTTGCCCAGAGTATGGGCATAAATATTAACCGCATGTTCGGTATCTCCTGGGCTTTGGCCGGAATTGTGGCCACAACAACCGGAATACTTTTAGCCACCTCCAGCGGGCTTGATATGAGCCTCTCGGTTATCGTGCTTTCAGCCTTCCCGGTTGTTTTACTTGGCGGTTTAGATTCAATTCCTGGCACAATCGTCGGTGGCTTGATCATCGGCGTCTCCATGGGAATTGTTTCAGCTTCAAAGGTTCCAATCGTGCGCGATATGGCGGAAATCGTGCCATATATCCTGCTCCTGATTGTGCTTCTCATTCGACCTGAGGGTCTTTTCGGGCAGAAGCGAATAGAAAGGATTTGATCCATGTCTATACTCCGCCCAGCCGGTGATTTTGATACCACTTACGCACACGACCTTCGAACCATCCGCCAGCCCTGGCAGTGGGTCTTGTTTTTTGCATTCATTTTAGCCTTATACACCTTACCGTTATATGCAAACCAGAGCGTGGTATCGCTGGTCAACCGCATTGGCATCACCATTATCGCGGTTCAGGGGCTGAGCATCCTTACCGGTTACACTGGACAAATTTCGCTAGGTCAGGCAGCTTTCATGACCACCGGTGGTTATATCTCAGCCCTTTTAGTCACCAGGCTCGGGTGGTCTTTCTTCATCTCTTTACCCGCAGCTGCCCTGGGAGCCGGTTTTGTTGGATTGATCTTTGGCTTACCCTCATTGCGGGTAAAAGGTTTCTACCTGGCCATGTCTACCCTGGCAGCTCAATTTATCATCCCCTGGTTCACCCGCAACGCATTTCCTGATATTCTCAATGGAGCACAGGGTTTGAATGTCCAGGTTCCAATCCTGTTTGGTATCGAATTCAATTCACCGCAGCGTTTTATCTATATCACCATCACCGTGTTAATTATCTCAACAATTGCTGCCTACAACATAACCCGTTCAAGATTAGGCCGCGCCTTCGTTGCCATTCGCGATCATGATTTGGCAGCTGAGCTGCTCGGTGTCAATCCATTCAAATATAAACTACAGGCGTTTTTCTTAGCATCTGTATTCGCTGGAGCCGCGGGAGCGCTGGCGGTGCACAACATTCGCCACCTGAATTCAGAAACTTTCAATTTGATCGACTCAATAATTTTCCTGGGCATGTTGATCATCGGTGGATTGGGCTCCAATCTGGGCCCTATCTTTGGTGCCATCATTGTCGAGCTGTTGGTGGAATGGGCGATCTTGTTCGGACCATTCTTCATCACAATTTTCCCCACCACAGCCTCAGGTGCTGTGCAAGCTTTACGACCGTTGTTTTTCGGCACGACACTTATTTTGTTCTTGATATTCGAACCGCGTGGTCTCGCTCACCGTTGGCAGCTGCTTAAAGCTGCCTGGCGTTTGAGACCATTTTCACATTAATCCGGCTGGCAGCATAATCAACAGGAGGTGAAAAGGAACAGCATTAAATAAAATCCGTGCGTGGCGTGAATTTAGGACTTAGATTTTTCAAATGTATGGTTCCGGCAAGAATATTGCCCACCACATAACAAGGAGGAGACTATTATGTATAACCCAAAATTTAAATTACTGACCATCTTGATCGTGGCAACCATGATCCTGGTTGCCTGTGCACCGGCAGCAGCACCAACCGTAGAATCAACCGAACCGCCGCCGCCCACTGATGCGCCCCCGCCACCGACTGTGGCGCCTCCGCCTACCGAGGTTCCAGAACCAACCGAAGTACCAACCGCAGAACCCCCAGCAGGTCCACCTGACCTGACAGGCGAGACCATCACCCTTTATCACCTCGGCGATTTGTCAGGTCCATACGCGGCTATTACCTCGCCGTTGATTCATGGCGCCGAGGATGCCGTCCAGGCCTTAAACGATGCTGGAGGAATTTATGGAGCGATGATTGACTTGCAATTCGCGGATGATGCCAGCAATATCGATGAGGCCGTTGGGGCTTATGATCGCTTCACCGGTGAGAATGAGAATGCACTTCTGATGATCACATATGGCTCAGGTGAAGCAGAAGCCCTGGCACCACGCTTTGCCGAAGATAAGATCGTCAACCTGACTGCCGGTTTGAGTACTGAAGCCATTTATGGTGAGGGTTCCGGCTACACCTTTGGCCTTGGTCCCATTTACCCCGATCAACTCGGCTACGTTATGGAGTTCCTGGTGGATAACTGGGAGACATACAAACCCGCTGAGGCTGGAGATGATATAAAACTGGCATATCTAAGCTGGCCAACGGCATTTGGACAAGGTGGTCTCACTGATGAGAGCAGAGCATACCTTGAAGAGCTCGGAGTGGAGATCGTAGCTGAAGATACCTACGATGTTTCACCGACTGCTGACACGACCACTGCTATCCTGAATGCGCAGGCTGCAGGGGCAAACGTGATCTGGACCAACACTTTAGCCTTCGGTCCGGCTGCCATCTTGAATGACTTGAATGCTTTGGGGCTGCGCGACCAGTTTGTTGTCGCTGGCGACAACTGGGTTATGGACCTGGCCACCTACGCTTTCCTGGCCGATCCAGCCTTCGGCGTTGGGTTGATCGCCCCCTTCCCCTATCTCTGGTGGACCGATGTGGACAATCCAGGCGTCCAGTACGCTCAAGCCCTTTTTGAAGCCAATGCACGTGAACCTGGCGAGCACAATGTCGGTTACCTGCTCCTGGTCACAGCTATTGATATTACCCAAAAGGCGATCACACATGCCATCGATACAGTCGGTTACGAGAACCTGACTGGTGAAGCAGTCCATGACGCCTTGATCGCGTTGAGCCCCTTTGATGCTCTGGATGGGGTGAGCCGGGTCGATTTCTCTGGCACCAATCGATCACCTCACACTTCCCAGATTCGCATGATTCAGGGTGGTCCGGATGCATTCAATGTTCTCCAGGATTGGTCTGATATACCTGATCTACGACCAGGCGAATAATCTATAGACTCAGTTAATGGCGGTGTGACCCACCGCCATTAACCTTGATTCTTAATAGGAAATCATGCTCACTTTAAACAACATTGAAGTGATTTATAGCGATGTTATCCAGGTATTGAGAGGAGTATCCCTTGAGGTACCAGATGGGAAAATCGTTACACTATTAGGCGCAAATGGTGCCGGAAAATCAACCACGCTGAAAACCATCTCAGGCCTCCTGCATTCACAAGAGGGTGAGATTTCAAGAGGCGGTATCACCTTCGATGGGAAAGATATTGGTGAGCTTGCCCCTGAAAAGATCGTCAAATTGGGCATTGTGCAGGTGTTAGAAGGAAGACGGTTGTTCAACCATCTTTCGGTTGAGGAGAATTTGCTGTTAGGCAGCATCTCCCGCAGACAATCTACCGGTCCGGTATCTGCCAGCCAGGATTTGGAACAGGTCTACCATTATTTCCCCAGGCTTAAGGATCTTTGTAAACGTACAAGCGGCTACCTCTCTGGTGGTGAACAGCAGATGCTGGTCATCGGGAGAGGGTTGATGGCGCACCCAAAACTGATGCTGCTTGATGAACCATCCCTGGGATTAGCTCCTCTATTAGTCGAGGAGATCTTCAATGAGATAAAACAGATCAGCATAGATGAAGGTACTGCCATCTTGTTGGTAGAGCAAAATGCTCGCGTTGCGTTGAACCTGGCTGATTATGCCTATGTGATGGAGAATGGTCGCATTGTATTAGATGGCACATCTGAACAACTCAATGAAAATGAAGATATTAAGGAATTTTATTTGGGTTTAACCCAGGTCGGTGAACGTAAAAGTTATCGTGATGTCAAACACTACAAACGGCGTAAACGCTGGTTGGGTTGATATATACAAAGGATTTTTATTATGGAAGACACAATTCAAGATCAGCTGAAGGGTATTATCCAACATGCCTATAAGAATGCACCAGCAATGAAGACTATCATGAATACAGCCGGTCTTTCTCCGCACGACATCCAGATTTTAACTGATCTGGATAAGATACCAGTTACGAGTAAAGATAGATTGGCTGAACTTCAAATAGCCGATCCGCCGTTCGGGGGATTTCTAGCAGTCCCGCAGGGTGAACTGCAGCACATCTTCCTTTCTCCTGGACCACTTTACGAACCCCATGCAGGTGAAACCGCTGGGACAGATTCAATTCGAGAGGTCTTGTCGATCGCCGGTTTTAACTCAGATGATGTGGTGCTCAACGGGTTCGGGTACCATTTTATCCCCACTGGTGTTTTGGTTGATCAAACCCTGCGGGAGATCGGGGCAACTGTGATACCCGCCGGAGTAGGAAATCCCGAGCTGCAGATCAAAATGATGAAGGACCTCAAAGTAACCGGGTTTGTTGGAATTCCATCTTGGTTGATGACCTTGCTGAAAAAAATCGACGGTAGTGGTTTGAATTTTCTTGATGGGTTCCACCTGAAGAAGGCACTGGTCTCCGCTGAACCGCTGCCACCCAGCCTGCGGCAAACGTTTGTCGATCAATACAAGTTAGAAATAACGAACGCTTACGGCACAGCCGAGTTAGGCTTTCTGGCCTACAATAACGACGGTGGGCTTCCAATGCACCTATTGGAAACCTCTATCATCCAGGTCGTCAATCCAGAATCTGGTCAGAGTGTTAATCCCGGCGAAACAGGTGAGGTCGTTGTAACGACGTTCGACCAGGTTTACCCGCTGATACGATTGGGCACTGGCGATCTGGCAATCAACATCGATCCTGCACCAGGTCAGAGCCGCCAGAATGAACGGTCGATCATCCTTGTTGGTCGCGTTGGAGATGCGGTAAAAGTACGTGGTATGTTTG
>JBEQLH010000254.1:0-4881 GCA_040326075.1 Anaerolineales bacterium | reverse complement strand
CGAGTAGAGACGGAGTCGCCGCTCCCCGTTATTGCGGGCTGCATCGTGCTCCCCCCATGCTGCGGCCGGCAGCACAATATCAGCGAATTCTGTATTGATCGGCACAACCGAGTATATATCAGAATTCACCACCACCATACCACCATTATCCACCCGCCGGATCAAGGTATTAATTATGTGCTCCTTGTCAAGCCTGCGGGGTTGGTAGCTGCTTTCCCGCGTCATGCTGCGGAAAGTACGCTCCAATTCCTGGCTAGCCGCCATGGCCCCAGTCCAGGTTGTGCCGATCACCCAAGCGAAGCGCACCTTACCGGCCTCCACCCAACGATCCAGATCTAGCTCAATTTTGCGCCGACCCGGCAGCTTTTCCGGAGATTTATCCCTTGGATAAGAACCAGCCCCCATCCAGCCGCGCTGGTGCCCGCCCATACGGCTGATCACCCTTCCTGGACGATTGCCCGCCCCACACAGCAAACCCATTGCGGCGAAGGAGGCCGTATTAGTGTAGTTATTGCTCCAATAATTGCCCTTCTCAAAACCGAAACTGGCTTTTGGACGTTCACCACCCCCGCCGCTGATCATCTCTGCAGCCTGGCGGATCTTTTCCGTCGGGATGCCGGTTTCTTGGGATGCGTTGTTTAGCTCAGCCGGGGCATAGTCAAGAAGCCACGCTTTATACCCCTCAAAGTCTGTACCCAGTTGTCCCCAGGTAGTTCGCCACTGCCAGGGTGTATTGCGAGTACCGCGTCCCATACCCATCTCGATTTCCCAATTGCTGGCGATCCATTCATCCACGAATTCTTTATCTTCCCAACCATTTTCCAAAATGATCCTGTTGATCGCCAGGTGGAGTAAAGTATCGGTCCCAGGATTTATCTGCAAGAAAAGACCACCGTTTTGTTCTGCATAGGCAACTCCAGCTGTGCGCCGTGGCAGCACCATGATCAGCTTCGGCCCATTCATCATCCAGCTGGTAAACAAAATCGTTTTCGTTTCAAATGGATCGGTCCCAGAGATGAAGATCACGTCTGAATCAGCCCAATCTTTATAACTTGCGCTGTAGGTTATTATTCCACTGTCGTCGACTCCGGCTGTGTCGTTCCCCGCACCTGGCTTATCGTGTGGTGAGAATGCCGGGGTTTTAATCGAGTTGAACGCCAGCTTGGAAATGGCGAATGTATTTTCAAAAAATTCGTAAGAGTAAGTTTTCATTGCCCAGGCTGCTTCACCATAATTCTCAAGGACATGCTTGCTCACTGCAGCCATCACATCCAAAGCAACATCCCACTCCACACGTTTTAGTTCCCCATTGATCCGGATTTGAGGGTAGAGTAAACGGTCGCGGGTTGGTGTATCGGGATTGAAGCACTTCAATGCTAATGTCCCTCCGCGTATAGAATGGTTGCCTCCCTTGTTGACGACCTGTGCGTCGAAATCAGGGACGATCACCACGTTATTCGGCTCACCATCAACGCTGACAACATTATGCTGGTTGGGGCTGATCCATGGGCTGAGGGCTGTCCCCGGGAAGGAGCTGCCTAAGGCGTTCTGGTCTGGGGCAGGTCCTCCTTCTTCGCCTACCGGCCAGGTATATACTTTATAACCGCACCCCACGATGCAGTAATCACAGGCCGTTGTGTGGACTTTTGCATCTGTGGGTGGCAGGGGTACTCGGTCGAGAGGTATGTACTGATCACTCATATTTCACTCCGTAATTCATTACACGTTCGGGTTGACTTGATTATCGTGATATCCGAATATCAACCCCATCACACCGGTTGCCATAATATCATCCCCCTCAAGTTCAAGGATGATTTGCGGTAATCCCTGGGTTGCGTGTCCACTGACCACCATGCCATGCCGGGTCAGGTCGAAAGTAGTCCAATGAAGGGGGCAGGGACCTGCGACCCCAATATCGGCATGAAATTGATCGGCCAGAGGGCCACCTTGGTGCGTACAGAAACTATTGAACGCTACCACATTTTTATCGGGACCGATACCGCCCCCAGCTGGTTCATCTAACATGATCAGATTGTTCGTCGCCAGGTTATGCTCCCACGGATATTGGAAGCTTACTGCCTCGCCTGGTTTCAACTCGCTGAGCTGGCCGATCGCTTGGCGCTCGTAATCCATCCTTTGTGCATAGAGCGTTTTAGGGATACCGGGTTTCAACAAGTATTTCGGTAGAACCAGAGTTGTGATCGCAGCCCCGCTCAACTTGAGAAATTCTCGCCGGCTGGTCATACCTGGTAAAGACTTACTTTTCTTTTCACTCATAGATCATGATCCTCAAATTCTAACTTTTTTCAATTTAAGATCAATTTCCACCCATTTGCCACGCTTCGTATTTTGGTAGCTCAGGACTCTCATCAATAATCTTGTCCCCACACAGGCTTTCCAGGAATGCCACCAGGTTACCCTGTTCATCTTCGCTCAGGTTGAGCGGCTGAATAAATGGATCTTGATTTTCGTCCTCGCCTCCCCCGGAATTGTAGAATGCCACCACTTCTTCCAAAGTGGCGAATACCCCATTGTGCATATAGGGTGCGGTGTAGCAAGTATCCCGCAAGCTGGCAGTGCGGAATTTCCCTTTATCACTATCTAACTTGGTCACATAATACAATCCAAGATCTCTGGTAGAGGTGTTATAAACTTCCTCGGTCACACCTTTTGCCCAATGCTCATAGCGGAATGTGATCTGGTTCAACGCACTGTTCTCGAATTCGGGTGCCTGAGGAACCCCAGTATTGTGGTAGGAATCATCACTGACCAATGGGCCATTATGGCATGCTATGCATCCCGCTTTATCTAGGAACAGCTCATATCCGAGCTTGCCTTGATCCGATATAGCTTCCTCATCACCCTCGAGGAAAGCGTCGAAAGGCACATTTTGGGATACAATCGTGCGCTCATAAGTCGCAACCGCCTTCAAGGCGTCCTCAAACAGGGGATATTCTGTCCCAAAAACCTCATTGAAAAGGCGCACATACTCCGGAATCTGTGCCAACCGCTCTTCAGCCATGGCAGAATCAACGTTGCCGCCCACCGCACCACCCCAGGCACCTTTATTCTGCTTTTCAATGCTCGACTTTGATCCATCCCAATTCAGCTTGGAATAATAAGCTGAATTTATGATCGTGCTCGCATTACGCCAATGGGTACTCCCAGGATATCCAAACGATATTGGGCTTGAGACAGCCCAACTTCCATCGCTCGAGGGGTGGCAAGAATTACACGAGAGGCTGCCATCACCAGAGAAGCGTGTGTCAAAAAACAGCATCCGTCCTAATGCTGCCTTCTCATCAGAGTACAAGTTATCAGGCGGGTAAATTAACTCGGGAAGTGCTGCCAGGGGAGGGTACAGGTCGCTGAGAGCTTCTTGGGTAGCTGCAGGTGCTTCTGGCACTGCTTCTTCCTCAGCGGATTTCTCGGACTGTAAGAACTCAGGAACATAACCCGTGATCATCATCCCCAGTCCTCCGAAGGTGAATAAACCCATAATCAGCAAGAACAATATGCCGATAACCAATTCCCATCTTGATACAGTGGAGTTATCAGTGTATGAATCGCTCATCGGTTATCTCCCAAAGGGCGTAGCTGATAATCCGGAAGTTCTGGTGGCTCTACCTCGGGAAGCTCACTGCTCAAACTTTCCAGGAAAGCCTCCAGCTGTGTGATTTCGTCATCGCTCAATTCAAGTGGCTGCCCGTCCACGGCTCCATCGTTGTAGAATCTCACCACCTCTTCCAATGTGGTAAAGAAACCGTTGTGCATGTATGGAGCAGTTTTGGCTACCTCTCGGAGGGGAGCAGTTCGGAATGCGCCCCACTCCTCATCTTCCTTGGTCAGGGCGTACAAACCTGGGTCGCGGGTCAGGTTGCGGTAGTTTGGAACACCAAACAGCCTGAAAAACCGCCGGAAGCTGATGTGGCGTAATGGGTCTGACCAGACCTCTTGGTTATCCGGAACATCCAGCACATAGAACTTATCGTCAGAAAATGTCAGCCCAGTGTGACAACTTGCGCACCCGGCTTTCCCTTCGAATAGCTCTAACCCAGCGATAGCTGCTTCAGAAAGAGCTCCTTCATCCCCACCCAGGTATTCGTCATAAGCGCTCATCCCAGAGTTCAAAGATTGCACATAGGCAGTGATGGCTCTCAATATGCCCCCAAATGAGGGATTGCTCCCGTATGCCTCCTGGAAAAGTTGCACATATTCTGGTACCTGTTTAACCCGCTCGACCATTAAACGCCCATCCGTGTTCATGAAATGGGCCTCGGTTAAATGATCGCGTACCAGGGTTGGCATATCCAGGCCATCCATCCTCCCATCCCAGTAGAGATAAGATCGGAAAGCGGTATTCATCACAGTCGGTGCATTGCGGAAGTATGCAGTGCCAGGATATCCCTGGTTGAGCGCTGCACCATCAGTCCATGCCATCTCTGGGTTGTGGCAGGTGGCGCAGCTGACACCAGCATCGCCTGAAAGCCGGGGGTCGAAAAACATATATTTACCCAGCAGCACCTGGGCATCGTCGTATATCGTCGGGGGCTCGAGGAAGGTTTCACCATCCGTCTCTGGCGGGCGAACGATATCGATTGGCACTAATTCGTATTCTGGAATCTGGAATTCTCCTTCCCCTGTTAGAGTCAGCAGGTGAGCGAGGATCAAATCCAATTCATTGGGTGTCAACTTCTCAACTAGGTTGGGCAGCATCACGTTTTCAGGACATCCCCCGGTTGGGCATTGGGGAGCAATGAAGGCGTTTGGGCTTATTATCGACTCCCGGAGGTACTCTTCAGTAGACATACCTGGTTGGCGTGTCTCCCCATCGAGTCCGATGCTGGAAAGATCCGGTCCTACCAAACCCACTGCATTCGG
>JBEQLH010000253.1:0-4895 GCA_040326075.1 Anaerolineales bacterium | reverse complement strand
CGTCACCTGCCTGGTATTCATTTCCAAAGCCAAAGTCCATGGCTCTTGTGAAACCAAATTGCGTATAGTAAGCTGGATCGCCAGGGACTGCAATCACTGAGCCGCCGATTGACCTGCACCGCTCAATACCCTCGCTCACAAGTGCTTTGCCGATCCCCAGCCTCTGCCTCCCGGGAATCACCGCGACTGGCGAGAGACCAAGCGCATTCCAGCCGGGGGCAGGTGGATCGATTGAAACAGGGGAGAAGAGGATGTGTCCGAGGATTTCTTCATCATCTTCTGCCACCAGGGAAATTGTTGCCTTGCCTCTTGACCTCAGCAGGTCAACCAGGAGAGATTCGATATCGGACTTGAACGCCAATTCGTGAACTTTACGGATAGCTTCAATATCACTTGTTCTCTCTTCTCTTATCTACGGATGAAATTCCGAGGTATCTCAGTTTAAAAAGAATGACAAGGAAGGCATCCGCCTGGTCTTCGCTGGAGCTGACCTGGGATTCCGACAACTTGTAACTCAATACGACTGAGCTCTGCTTACATGTCTATCAACTGCTAAGTCGCCACAAGCAGTAGCAGTCTTTTATATAGATAAGACCTCTGGCAAAATAGAAATGGCTAAAGTTTACGAAGCGAATTCGCGGCCATATTCTTTAGTTGTGGCTGAGGCAGGCAGCACGCATAACCCCCTCCGTCAACCCAGAAAGTTAAAATTCAGGTGCTGGAACGTAGTGTGTTATTAGATGAGGTCGCTTGATTGAGGATTGTTGGAATTAATTACGACCAGCAATTAAATATAAAGGACAGGAATTCCTCAGGAGGGTTGGAACCGATCACGGCATAGGTATCCGCTGAAAAATGATCAGTTCTCACAATCGTTTGACGACCATAATCGTAATATCGTCCGATGGAGAATCAGGGGCGATAAATTCTTCGACGGTCGTAGCAAGAGATGTCATGATCTCTTCTGCAGAGGCATATCGGTGATCAAAAATCACTTGTTGCAAGCGTTTCATACCGAAATCTTGCCCCCTGGCATTAAAAGCCTCATTAACTCCATCTGTGTAAAACAATATAAAGTCACCAGGGTGGAGCTGCAAAGCATGTTCTTCATAGGTTGACTGAGCATCGATACCAAGAGCCATTCCTGCCTTATGTAAACTGGTAAATCGATCAAGTTTGTATTCGTAATATAAGGGTGGATTATGTCCTGCGTTGACATAAAAAGTTTCGCCAGTCTTTGGATTTAAGCAGGTGAGAAAAAGTGTTACGAATAATCCCTTACTCGATTCCTGACACATCAGTCTGTTGGTGCGTGTAATTCCATCTTTCAGAGAGAAGCCACTATCTATATAGGCGCGCAAGGCTGAGCTAGCGAACGCCATAAAAAGAGCTGCAGGTGTACCTTTACCGGTCACATCTGCGATCACTAGGTCAACATCGCTATCGTTTCTAACAATAAAGTCGTAAAAATCACCAGCAACTTCCCTCGCCGGAAGCCACTTGACGGCAAATGACCAACCAGGAATCTTGGGGATTTTCTCAGGGAGTATATCGAGTTGCACCTGGTGAGCCATGTGTAGCTCTCGCTCCATGCTTGATTTTTCTGTTTCGATCTGGTTTATCCGATCTTGTTCAATATGTTTGCGCTTGGTGATGTCAGTAATGTAGCTTATTACCTGGATACCATCCCGATTTTGGGAATAACTAATACCAATTTCAACGGGGAATTCTTCTCCACCCTTTCTGCGACCAATCAATTCGACGCCAATCCCCATCAGTCGAGTGAAGGGTTTGGCGATATAGTTTGCACGGTGTTTAACATGGTTTCCCCTTAAACGTTCGGGCATCAAAACCTCGATAGTCTTCCCAAGCAGCTCTCTTGATTCGTATCCAAACATCACCTCAGTCTTGGCGTTAACGACTTCAATGATACCTTCACCATCTGTGATCACCATAGCCAATGGCGTGGTATTTATGAGAGCATCGAACTCGTAAAGGCTTTTATTCTTTTTCATCTATGATCTCTATCATTTTTTATACTTTCCGTTTCGCCGCATCAATTTTTAACTTATCGATCTACAGCCATTTATACCATTCGTATATGACTGTCTTCAATTATCGTCATTATAAATAATAACTCTCTTCTCGTGCTATCTGTATTACGCCTTCATTCGCTTCCCAGGAAGAACTTCGCGAAGTTCTTTATTATGTGACCATCTAAATCTTTGAATGCGCTAGATCGGAGATAAACTAATTTCGTTTGGTAGGATCCGGATTTCTATGAACCAGAGTGAACCATCGGTCTCTCATTCCTTTCGCTGTGAGTGAAACCGGATCATAAGTATAGGTATTGTAAATTGCCGGGTTGTAGCAAAGTTTAATTCCCCATATCATCTCTATGGGTAAGTTGGTCCTCCTAACAATACGAGATGATTTCCATCAAGTTATGGGGGTGAGTATCATATCTCCTATTTGTCGGTAATATAAAATCATACCGTTCTCCCAATCATCTCAATTCTAATTATTTTCAGCAAACAAGCACATCTCCTTTTCTTTGATATTAGATGATCCAGAGAACTGCTACCGATAGCTTAATTCGGGTATACAATAGAGTAAGGAAGCAGCTCGATCTTAAGGTCTCTCTTTATAATGATAAATGTAATCATAATTATCTTAAATGTCAATAGCTACCATATCGATATCGATGAATTTCAATAAACGTGTTTTGTCCACGGTGTTGTATTGTGATTGGCTAACCTAGAAAAACCGAAAATTTTTGTGGGTTCTCTTCACTCTCAGTTCAACCGAATACTCTCTTCTGCACCTCTGCCCGGCGTTCATCGATGATGCCCATCATCTCTTCCCACTTCTTCTGAAACTCCAGGTAGGATTGAAAGGGATCGTTTTCTGGGATGGCCAGGTAGTGGGCATGGTAAATGTTATCCAGGGTCTCCCGGGCGTCCTTCTGTTTGCCTTGAGCCAGATAATCAATGGAGAGAGTCGTACAGGCTCTGAACACCCGCTCAAGGAAGTCATCCTGGAAGAACACCCCTGGATAAGGCATGTAGCGCTCCCGGTGCAGCTGCTGGTATCCATCTCCATCTCTGCTGTTGGCGATTTTAGCTTGTTGGTAGCGGAAACGATAGATGTCTTCTCTCATCGGGCGCCAGGTTGGATAGGGGCGCGGAGCGGGACAGTGTTTGATAAGTAAGTCTGAATCCATGACGAAGCGTTCGCCGAGGATATGCGAATTCATCACCCAATCCATGTCTTCACCCCGGCGGAGCGGCGGGTCGAGCGGCACCCGGGTGAAAAAATCCCGGGTCACAGCGATGTTACCCATGATCGCAAAGGGGGTTTCCTTCATCCCCGGCGATTCAACGATGTAATTCCGGAACATCTCATTCATGTTGTCGATAACATTCCAGTACGCCACATGCGGGCTGCGGGAACGATCTAGGTAGATAGTATCTTTTGAGGTCAGGTATGGACCACAATATGCATTGATCGGCCTGCCCTCGAAATCTGACAGCATCTTATCTTTGATTCTTGTAATATAGTTGGGCTCGACGAATACACAATCATCATCGATGGAGACGGCTACCTCCTTTCCCAGGATATGGGCAGCTACCAGGCAGGCATTCCTCATTGGTGAGTAGCCGACCAATGAGATCGTTTCCAAGAGTTCTTCTTTACCCAATTCGCGCAAATATTCATGCAGGCGTTCCAAATGCGAATAGCTGAAGAAATGGAGCCTGACATCAGCCTTGCGAGCGTACTTGCCGAGAAGTTTCTTGGCAGCTTTTTCAACCGCTTTTCCTTTAGATGGATGGTTGGCACCTGCCACGGCAATGATATCGAATTTCTTGTCTTCGAGAATTTTAATGCTGTCAAAAAGTGCGGGGATGGTCCCTTGATCATCGAGCGCAGTTGGGTGGTCGTAGAATTGATCGTCATTCTTATAGATTTTCTTCTTCTTCCGGCCCCAAAACATGGGGAAGACTACGGATACCTGCATGTCAACCTCCTGCTAATCGAGTGGATTATCTTTTTTACGCTGGCTGGTCATTAGGAACACAGCAAAGGGAAGAATCTATCCTGATTATCTATGTTTGCTAACTTATCCAATTAAACAGTTCGTACTATCCCGAGAGAGACAACGACAGTTTTGATTTTATCTAATTGTCCACTTCTTGTGGTACCGGTGGCGAGAACCAGCGATGGGAACCAAATTGATTGCGGGCTACCGGTTTCCCCGTGCGCATGTAATATTCGAAACCTTGCAAGACCTGATCGAGGTACTTCCCCAGAAGCCGGGAATATTGTCCCATCCTTTTTTCCGAGTTACCCATGATATATGGATGAATGGTCAGGTTCAGGCAGCTTTGACCATGCTCCTCATCAGTTATGCGCCAGGATACCTTGAAGCGCATTCCCTCCTCCGCACTGGCGATCAGGTCATACCCGTCACCCTCAATCCAGCTAATAAATTCGCGCACAAGAACCAGTCCACTGTAGTAATAGATTTTATCCCGTGAGCCATCACCCGGCCAAATTTCAACCGGATTACTCCGGCAAAACGGGTGAAAATCAGTCAGGTTGCCGGGTTTGGAGATTTCTCGCCAGACTTCCTCCTTAGAGGCCTCCACACGCCGGCTGTGGATTACCGGTTCACCAAGTTTATGTGGTTCCAAATCGTAATTTTGCATATCAACATTCCCTTTCATTTTAAACTCCTCAGATTTTCAAAATTGCGATTGACATTTTCAATTACCTGAGTATAACTATAATACAAATTAATAATTGTTTGTTCAACGCGTAAAATTTCAATTGATGGAGGTATACAGATGAAGAAATCATTTCTCATTTTCCTTGTTCTTGTCCTGATCACTACA
>JBEQLH010000252.1:0-4913 GCA_040326075.1 Anaerolineales bacterium | reverse complement strand
GCAACCGAATTTGGTTAGCCCTGAATAAGGAAGTCATGCGGCAAGAGACTGATGAATTTTGGGATGCATACAGTGACCGTTCGGTAGCCGAGAGTGAGCTAGAGAAACTTCGTGAATTATTCGCCTCGCGCCAGAAAGCGGATTTATGGAAGAATTTTTCCCGTCGTTGGCAGATCCTCCCAAGTCAAGGTGCTGAGCAAGTACGCCTATCTCTTGGATTAGATGATCGCCCCGTGGCCCTTCTTGCGGCAAATGTTATTGGAGATAGTCTGACCCTGGGTCGACAGACGTTCAGCGGAAATATGACGGACTGGTTGAAACGTACTGTGCAATATATTGCAGAACGATCTGATATCCAGCTAGTAGTTCGTATCCATCCCGGTGAGCGATACACAAAAGGACCTTCCGTTGAGGCAATTGTCACACAAGCGCTCCCGTCAATCCCGGAGAATATCCGATTGATCAGTGCAGATGAAAAAATTAACACATACGATTTGCTGGAGATAGCCGATCTTGGATTGGTCTACACAACAACCGTTGGTTTGGAAATGGCTATGAGCGGTGTCCCTGTTGTCGTGATCGGACAAACTCATTACCGTGAGAAAGGATTTACTCTCGATCCAAAATCCTGGGACGATTATTTTAGCTATTTGGATGGATTTGGGCAGGACCAACAATCCCACCAATTGACCTCTGAACAAGTGGATCTCGCCTGGCAATATGCTTATAACTTCTTCTTTGAGTATCCAGCACCTTTTCCCTGGCCCATGCCACGTTTCTGGAAGGAATTGGACGATTGGCCAATTGAGCGAGTCCTTTCGGCTGAAGGTTTAGCTGAATATGGTGACACCTTTGGCTACCTAGTTGGGGAACCGCGAAAATGGATGGTGGCATAGCCGCGATTATTTCTTGACACTACGGTTGATTCTAATAAGATGATCATAAATTCAAGGGTATCAATTTTTAATAGATATTTAGTTTACAAATGAGTGAGAAAAAGTTACTACGCGATCGTCCGATCTTCATTTGTGGTCACCCGAAATCGGGAACCACATTGCTGGTATCACTATTAGATTCTCACCCTCAATTGGTCGTTTACCCCAATGAGACTTTTTTCTTTCGTGGGTTCTTACCAGAGATAAGAAAACGTGATCTTGATGAGAAAATAACTCTCGCTCAGCGTTACCTGCTGCAATTCTTTGAACCTGATTTGAGCTACCCAGAGGATCAAGAACAGGGGTATTCATCACAAGATCAGCGTTTCATGAATTACGCAAGAACTTGTCAGGTGCTGCAACAGGTGGTTGAAGGAGATGGCATTCGAAATGATGGAGATTTGCTAAGCGCCACAGTGATTGCATACGGACAGGTATATGGGAAGTTATCCAGGGATACGATTTATTGGATCGAAAAAACACCTTATAACGAGCATTTCGCTGAATTGATGTTTAACTGGTGGCCTGATGCACGATGCATCCATATTGTGCGCGACCCACGCGACAATTACTTGACTTACAAACGGAAGCATGAGGGATTGTTAGTAGAAGATTTTGCCGTGGGCTGGAACTCGAGCTTAAGCGCGGGTATTCAGAATCGAAAGGATTATGGAAAGGACCACTACTTCATATTGCGGTATGAGGATTTGACGAATGATCCGGAAGCAAGTGTGCAGGAGCTAATCAGCTTTCTTGGAATTGATGATGATAGGATTTTGCGTATACCGACCAGTGATGGCAAACCCTGGGAAGGTAATTCTCAATTTGGTGATAAATTTCAAGGAATCAGTAATAAACCTGTCGGCAGATGGAAACATGAATTATCCGTAAGAGATGTCGATATTATCGAAGCGATTTGTGCTGATTATATGGAGATACAAGGATATGAATTCCAGAAGAAATCTCCTCTGAAATCTAATCTCTTTCTTTGGAGCTGGAGACTCAAGCAGGTACCAGCATTGCGAGGTGATATCTCGAAGATGATAAAACAAAGATTTGGTATGCTGCCTCATTAAAATTATATGTCTACTGCAATTACAGGTTGGTTGAGGCAATTGAAAAATGGTTGTCCATCGTTTCGCCAAATTGTCTGGGACAGGATTTGATAGAGTAAATTAACTAGTATGAAGAAGAAAAGAACATTAGACTATTATAAAAAAAGAAGTATCCTGCGGATTTCAAAATATTACCGCGAATGGACCTCCCATGATCGTGTATTACCCAATTTCATAATTATTGGTGTACAAAAAGGTGGTACGTCATCACTTTATAGGTACTTAATGCAACATCCAAATGTTGTTCCTGGATACAAAAAAGAGGTGAAATTTTTCGATGGAAAATATCAAAAGGGTCTTGATTGGTATCGGTTTAATTTCCCATTTACCTCAGAGATGAGCGATCCCGGAACACAGACTGGAGAAGCCAGTCCGAGCTATATTTTTCATCCACTTGTTCCACAGAGGATTAAAGATAGCATCCCGGATGTCAAACTGGTTTTACTGTTGCGCGACCCGGTTGTGAGAGCGTATTCCCATTACCAGGGAAACTTTAGGAAAGGTCAAGAAAAGCTCTCATTTCAGGAAGCCATTGAACAGGAGGAGAGCAGACTGGAAGGGGAAAAGGAATCCATTATCGCCGATCAGGAATATCCGATGTACAAGTACCTCGTCTATTCCTATCGAGCCAGGGGTATCTATATTGAACAGATCAAGAATTGGTTGAAATCGTTCCCCCGTGAGCAAATGCTGATCCTGAGAAGCGAGGATTTATTTAGTAATCCCCAAAAAGTCTATACGCGCGTTTTAGCATATCTAGGACTGCCTGATTGGAAGCTAGACAAGTATGATATTTTCAACTATGGTCATTACGAAGGGATGGAACCTCAAACTGAGAAAAAGTTGAGGGAGTATTTCAATCCACATAATCAAGAATTATACGAATTCCTGGGAGTTAATTTTGATTGGGCGATTTCATAACGACTTTAGTAGACTAAGCGATTTCTCGATGAGTGTGGTAAGAAAGGGTGACGAGTAAGATAGACAAATTTGGACTTGATGGAGAAAATAGATTTTAATGGCATCGATCTTGGAGTGCAATGGCTTGAACCAATCTAACCTGGACCTCAGCGATGGATTGATGGTGTGGATCACATTGGCGATACAATCCATAAAAAGTTCTTGAGCCTTGCACATGGTTCAATTAATTAAGTTATGAATACAAATTCTGAGATTCAAATTAAACAAGATGTGCGCCAGTTTTATGATGAAATTGGCTGGCAGGAGATTGGGGAGGGAGTCTACCAGAACGCGCGTTACGAAGATTTACGCCCGGTATCGTGGGAATATATTCATAAATGCCACCTGCGTGTTTCCCGATATTTGAGCCCAGATGGCCGTTATATGCTTGATGCAGGGTCAGGTCCAATCCAATATCCGGAATATCTTGAATATTCGCGCGGATACCAGGTAAGAGTTTGCGCAGATATATCGATCGTTGCCCTGGCAGAGGCTCGCCAAAGGATAGGTGATCGAAGTTCTGGCGGGAAAGGTATGTTTGTGGTCGCGGATGTAGCAAATCTACCTTTTGAACAAGATGTGTTTGATGGCGTTGTTTCCTTGCACACTATCCACCATCTTCCAATCGAGGAGCACAGCCAGGCCTATCAGGAGCTATACCGGGTGCTTGCACCATTAAAATCTGCAGTCGTTGTCAACGGATGGCAAGATTCGTCAATTATGCGAATGTTTGTTAAACCGATCAAGTGGAAAAATCGGATGCGGAAGAATATCAAGAGCATGTTAGATAGATCTCTTCGTGATCGTTCAACAGCACAAATGGGTTCCACTCAGGTACCTTCCAAGGGTACTTTCGTTAAAAAGCATAACGCCGAATGGTTAAGAAGGGAGGTGGGATCGCTGATAAACCTAGAAATCTATGTCTGGCGAAGTGTCAGTGTGCGATTTCTACGAGCATATATCCTCCCAAACTTTGGCGGCAAATGGTTGCTTCGTCAGTTATACCAACTGGAAGAACGCTTCCCACATTTTATGGGCGAACATGGCCAATACCCTTTGATAGTGCTCAAGAAGAATTGAATGGTGATGAAATGGAGTCGCTGATGGATTGGACAAATCAAGTCGTTCTTGTGACCGGAGGTACGGGGTCATTCGGTAGGAAATTTGTGGAGATCATGCTCAGAGATTACCAACCTGCCAAGATGATCATCTACAGCCGTGATGAATTGAAGCAGCACGAGATGAGGATCAGCGGCTTCGATCACAAGGATCTACGCTATTTTATCGGAGATGTTCGTGACCTTAATCGATTGCGGCGGGCAATGCAGGGGGTTGATATCGTGGTGCATGCAGCAGCTCTCAAGCAGGTGCCTGCCTGTGAGTACAATCCAATGGAAGCCATTAAGACGAATATCCTTGGGAGCAGTAACGTGATCGAAGCTGCGCTTGATGCGGGGGTGGGTAAGGTCATGGCATTGAGCACTGATAAGGCCGTCAACCCAATTAATCTATATGGGGCGACAAAACTAGCAGCAGAAAAGCTGCTTGTGCAGAGCAATTCTTATGCGGGGGGTACAGCCACACGCTATAGCTGCGTGCGGTATGGGAATGTAGCTGGTAGTCGGGGCAGTGTTATCCCAGTTTTCTTGAAGCAAAAGCATAATAAGAAACTTACCATCACTGATGAAAGGATGACACGCTTTTGGATCACGCTGGATCAGGGCATAGCCTTTGTAATTCGTTGTATTGAACAGATGCAGGGAGGAGAGGTGTTTGTGCCCAAGATTCCCAGTATGAAAATCGTCGATATTGCCAGGGTGATAGCACCAGATGCAGAGCTGAACGCAATCGGGATCAGACCGGGAGAGAAACTGCACGAGGTGTTAATCCACCAGGACGAGGC
>JBEQLH010000251.1:0-4920 GCA_040326075.1 Anaerolineales bacterium | reverse complement strand
AAACGCAGTCCAGAATGGAATCTCACCACCCAACTTTGATTTCAGCACATAGGTTGAATAGATCGGAAATCCTACAGCAAAGATCATCCATGGTATTCCGATGATTAACGCCAATCGTTTTTCTTTCCGTGTTTGGGGTGGAACCTTGGCTTTAATCGCCTCTGAATAATCTGAATATCCCCAAACTCGCGGACTGGTGGAGACCATGATGAGTAATAAGTATCCATTTACTATGGCTGCGAAGAATAGACTATGTGCCACGAGATGTGTCAATACCATAACCAAGTTCCACGCTCTTCATCCTGCTGGCTCTGGTGTTTTCTGAAATCACAGCTTTCGTTAGGAAACCGAACTCCTCGATCTCAGGGGTTGGCTATGTTTCTACTCTAGCCTATCCTATGACCACTTTATCAAAGAAAAGCTGCCAGCATTCCAATATCCACACATTACAACACGCATTCTCGACGATCTTACGATGGCGAAATCTCACCTTTGGTAAATCGGTGTTTCGCAAACTAGGCGCGCAACAACAATTGACTGCTCTTATACGATTTAAGCAGTGCTGAATCTTAAAATCCAGTCAGCGTGATCTGATATTCAGTCCCTCAACGATAAAGGCAGATAAACCGTAAAGCCCTCTTCGCCCAATAATAGCGCATTGGATGCCTGGACAGCTGCCCATTGTTGCGGAGTTATTGCAGCCGAGATGGACAGTCTTGCGAAAACCGCCTTGGCTGTACCTGGAGGCGTTACCGTTCCTAAGAAATATGCGATCATCATTGCCCCGAGGATCAGCAGGATAAATAAACGCCTGGGCTGATTCATGGCACCCATGCGAGTCCTTCCATCAGTCGGCAATCATTGACCTGGCAACCAGGCGGATTTTTGCTTGAGCTGCTGTTATACCAAACAACAAGTTTATCCCCAACAGCATAAGCCGAATTTGCTACAGCCAGCATCCGATTTGCGGTTGATGAATGTGCAGAGTCTGTGGCATAGGCGAAGTACTTAATCAAACCAACACCGGGTGAGCATTTAACATGGACGCGATTTTCATAAACTGCGACGTTTTCGATAATTGTACATGTTGTATATGCATCCGGTGCTCCTGGCGCTAATACATCTTGAGCGCGCACAGCGCGTGGACCTTCTCTCAGGGATCCCAAGAGAAAGCTGCCTCCTACCAGACCCAAAACCAAAACAGCATAGAAAATCCAAATGCGATACTTGTGGTTCATGAAAACCTCCTTTTTCAATGAAACCTCGTTCTCAAATCTGAGAACGTGAGCACGAAACTAAATCGATCTCTTCGTTTTGGATATTAGTCTTTGCTTATGTTAGTTGTTATTAAATTAAAGAAGCCACCTGATGAAGAATTTAATGATCCCGTCAATTACCATTATATTGATAATTCTATGCAGGTCAATTACCAATTAGTCGGGATTTAATGAGCGATTCTCTTTGATTTGTGCCCCACATGTGGTCTGGTTCGAACCGCTCCCTTCCTCGCATTGAGGTAAATAGCTATGTATAAGTAGTCTGGTTAAAGATACTCAATTGCAGGTTATAGCAAAAAATGATTAGCAAACACATCCAACTCATCCAGCCCCTTACCAGGTAACGGCACCAAAACAACTGTATTCGCACCTGCCTCGACGAGGCGAGAAATAGCCAATTCCCACTCTACAGGTGTGCCAGCAATGGCCAATTGGTCAATCCAGGCGTCAGGCATTTCAGCTTCCAGGCGCTCATGGTCCCCGTCTTTCAAATACTCTTGGACCTGGGGTAAGATACCCATTGGGGCAAGCTGTGCGTCAATTCCACCGGAAGCAATCGCTGAGGCGATCAAAGGGCGTAATTGTTGGCGAGCCGTGGCTGTCTCTGAGTCTGCACAGGTAAGGGCAAAAACGGTCAAATGGTGGTTCCGGTCATGACCAGCTTCTTGTTTCCCTCTCTCGATTTTTTCTCGTGCCCACGAAACATATGCTGGAGACGCATATTCAGCCAGGATCGTTCCATCAGCAATTCGTCCAGAAAGAGACAACGATTTTGGCCCTCTTACTCCTAGCAAAATAGGGGGAATTTGGTCTGGTGGATGCACAAGATTAACCTGGTCAAGCTGAATGTACTCTCCGTTGAAAGTTATTTGCTCACCAGTGAGTATCTCCCGGATAGTGACGGTCACTTCTTCCAGAGCTTTGAGTTGTGATTTGGGAAAAGCACCGATCTGGCGCATCCAACCAGCCATCCCGTGACCAAGTCCTGGCAAAAAGCGTCCGGGAAAGAGCCTGGATAATGTGGCTATTTCCATTGCTGAAAAGACAGGATTGCGTACAACAGCTGGCATAATTCCCACCCCCACTGTGATTGAGTCGGTACAGGCCAGGGCGGTTGCAGCCGAGGCGATCCCGCTGCCGTAAAAACAGTCTTCCACCAACCAGAGTTCGTCAAAGCCAGCTTCTTCGGCCTGACGAGAAAAACCAGGTAGATTTTCCGGGGAATGTTCACGTCTAAACATGATACCCAAGTTATAATCTTTTTTGTTTTTCATTGAAGTAAACAACCCTACTCTACATCATGGGATATGATCTTTTTTGCTAGTTGACACCGTTTTTTATAAGCATCTCTTGTTACGCGAACATCTTCTAAAAAGATGGGGAGCTCGTCAAGGTACAATGCTTGAGGGCCGTCCACCAGTGCATTTAGGGGATCAGGATGAAAATCGACAAGAACCATATTGGCGCCTGCAATAATCCCTTGAGCTGTGGCATGGAAAATTTCCATTAAACCATCCGGTGCTTTATCACGTGTACCAACAGAGTGAGAAGGATCAATACATACAGGCATGCGCGTAAGTCGCTTCACAACTGGAACGTGAGAAAAATCCACAAAATTTCTGTGTGGATCACTAAAAGATGTCTTCATCCCTCTCAGACAAAAGATTACGTTTGCATTCCCCTCAGTCGCTAAATATTCTGCAGCATTTAATGATTCACTTAAGGTGATACCAAATCCACGCTTCAATAATGCCGGAAATTCTTGCTGCCGGCCAATGGTTTTTAATAATTCGAAATTTTGTGTATTTCGGGTGCCGATTTGTAAAATGACGCCGGTTGGACGCCCTGTTTGCTCCAAACATGTACTTATTTCTTCAATGTGCTTTTCATGTGTCACTTCCATGGCAATTATTTTTATGCCATATTTTCCTGCCAACTCAAACACGTAAGGCAAGCAGCTTTTTCCTAGTCCCTGAAACGAGTATGGATTTGTCCTTGGTTTGTAAGCACCCATCCGAGTACAGTATTGCTCATTTTCTCGAAGTGCTTTCATCATCAGTTCTGTATTTTCAATTGTATCTACTGCACAAAGACCCGCAAAAATATTGAAGGTATCTTGACTAAAATGGACCCCATTATAGTCAAATCCGACAGCTCGATTGCCATCTTTGTGTCGACCAATAATACGATAATCTTCAGATATTTTAATTACTCGTTCTACTACAGGTAATGCTGTAATCTGTTCTCGATCAATTCTGGAAGTATCTCCAATTAAGTAAATTTCAGTAAGCTTTTGCTGTTTTCCTGAAATTATGTGTTTTCTAATTTTCACATCCGGAAGATTTTCTAAATAATTCCAGGTTTCTTTAAATTCTTTCGAATTTTCATCTGTGTTTGGGCGAAGAATTACAAGCATTTGATGACTCCTTGATCATATCGATAAAATTCTTGTTACAGTAATTCAATGATTCCAATTATCATTGCGACGGTCGTATAGCAAGGTCAAAGCCGATTAGCCAGGTGTGAGCAGCACGACCTCCCCAACGGCTTAAGTGAGTCGCCTCACGTTTTAGCTCCGACAGCTGCTTACATTTTAACCAACATCAGCGAATCGCCTGTCTGGAAGGGGAGTTCTCCGGTAAACAGCTCGTATAGGGTAACGCACAATGAGTACATGTCGGTGCGGTAATCTACGGCTCGGTTCATGCGGTCGGTCTGTTTGGGCGAGATATAAGCCATGGTCCCGGCCAGAGCGTCGTTGGTGCTGGCCCTACTCGGGCGTTCCTGCCGCATGGTGGTGGCGACACCGAAGTCGATGATGTACAATCCGCCATCCTCGGCCACCAGGATGTTGCTGCTGCAAATGTCTTTGTGCATCACTTTTTGCTCGTGAATGCGACTTAATATCTTGGCAATATTCACAGCTAATTGCAGTTTCTGATGTAAATTGAGGGATTCCCCCTGGATGAGTTCGCTCAAGCGTTGCCCCTGGATGTATTCTAAGATAAGAATTGGGTGGCTTTCTGAGCCCTCTATTGCGTTGACCGGTCGAACACCAGGTACATCTGCCAGTTGTCTGGTGATGACATACTCATTGTGTAAATGGTTGATCTGCTGTGAGGTAGCCTGTTCGTGTGCAAGCTCTTTCAGCACGACCGGCCGGTTGTATTCCTGGCGCTCTTGCAAGTGAAGTAAGAAATTGCGGTGGTATAAGGGAGCGCTGCTCTTCATAGCCATAACTAAAAATTGTCCGTTTCAACTGCGTATTTGGATGTGCTTGATAGGTAAACAATTGGTGTGGAAATCGGATCGTAATATTATAGGACAAAAAAGCCAATTAACAACGTTGGCGTTTTTTATCTGGGGTTAGATTCTATGTCGCGGAAGAAATGGAGTGCATCATGACCACCAGGAGCCGGCCTAATATTATTCGCTTGGGAAAACTGCGAAGATGCTGGGTTTGTGATTTGAGATAAACACGGTTAAAATGGATCAGTGTTTATAAAAATTCGGTACCAACTGCTTCAGCTCAGTTCTTTTCAATTAGCCATCCTAACCATTTGGGCGCTGATGATGATTTCGTTACCTATTGCCGATTGGTCAACAGGCTGGTCAGTTATGATTGGCGCGATTACGGTGGGGG
>JBEQLH010000054.1:7185-14591 GCA_040326075.1 Anaerolineales bacterium | reverse complement strand
TCGATTGGTTCATCAGGATATTCGAACGGTTCTGTCATCCACTGGTTCATCCCTAAATCCAGATCGCTGAGCACATAAACTGGCCACTGCAAACGCTCTGCCAGGTCGAAGGCTCGCCATCCAAACTCGAAGCATTCGTTCACAGAGCCCGGCAGAAGGATCACATTCTGGGTATCACCATGACCGAGGAAGTGCACCATTGATAAGTCACCTTGCGAAGTACGGGTCGGCAATCCAGTACTTGGGCCTACCCGCTGGACATCCCATACAACAATCGGCACCTCGGAATAATAGGCCAATCCGGCGAATTCTGTCATCAGGCTGAGACCTGGTCCAGAGGTGGAGGTCATGGCCCGCAAGCCAGCCCAGCCGGCGCCGATTGCCATCCCGATCGCCGCCAGCTCATCTTCAGCCTGGACAATTGCATAAGTATCCTTTCCAGTCTCAGAATCTTTACGCAGCATTGGCAAATATTCTTCAAGCTCTTCAACCAGACTTGTGGCTGGGGTTATTGGATACCAGGCCGCGAAATTCACACCACCATATACAGACCCGATGGCGGCAGCAGTATTTCCATCTGCCATGATGAAATCGCTCGTTGCATCCATCTGGGCCACCTGATAGGGATCACGCTTTTCAAGGTTTTCTTCCGCCCAGGCAGCTGCACTTTGAACCACTCCAAAATTCAAATCAATCGGTTTCTGCTTCCCCTTAAAATGAAATTCTAATGCCTGGTGAATCATTTCCAGGTCGATCCCCAGAATCTGAGCCAGCACACCAACATACACCATATTGGCAACGTAGCTTTTCAAACCACTTGGGGCGTCTGATACCTTAACCAGCTGTTTGATTGGCATGGGATAGGAAATCACGTCTTCTCGGGAAACCGGGATTTTTATATCATCCGCATAGAAAAACGCCCCACCTGGAATTACATCCGCCAAATCTTGAGCGAATGAATCCGGATTCATCGCCACAAAAATCTCGTGCTCTTCTCTTCTCGCCAGGAACCCGTCCTTACTGACCCGAATTGTGTACCAGGTCGGGAGCCCCTGGATGTTAGAAGGGAAAAGGTTCTTTCCAGAGACAGGTATACCCATTTTAAACAGGGATCGCAAAATGGTCAGGTTGGATGTCTGGCTGCCTGATCCATTTGAGGTGCCAACAGTGATCGAAAAATCATTCACTGTGGAACCCACTTTAGTGGACGGAATTGGCATTACATTAGTTTGTACGGCAGACATTAATAAATTGACTCCTTTTCATCAGGGTATGTCAGATAGTTCCCTATAAACCAACCAGCAAGTTAATAGGACTGAGCTACCATGATTTTTCCGTCTTCATTTTCTATCACCCGGTGGCGGATCAAATCGGTATGCTCAATTAAGGCTTGAAAACCCGCATCAAGATCGCCATTACGGATTCCATCCACCATCCGCTGATGATAACTCCATACTTCATCCAGATATTGGTAACCAGCATACAGGTTCAAACCTACCGCTTCATAGGCTTCCCAATACGCTTCTAGAATGCCGGAAACGAAAGGATTATCCAACCGCTTGTATATTGTTAAATGCAAATCACGGTGTTCATCCTGTGGAATTTGGATCGGGGTTCCGCGCAGTTTCTGCCAGGCTTGCGCAATTAAATTTTGCAGATGTTCTTTATCTTCCCCAGTCAGCAGGTTGACTGCCTGGTACCAATATGCTCCTTCTAAATTCCGGCGTAAGTCAGCGAATTTTAAGAAGTTTTCCTGCTCCATGGCTATGGCACATGATAAGCTCAGCTCCACTGCAGGTAAAAAAGAATACGGTAAGCGACGTAATCCGGTGCGGGGCTTGGCTTCCACCAAGCCAAGGGCGCGCCCAACCTCCATCTGCTCTCGCAATGAGGAAACACTGACTCCCAATTGCTTACTTAAATCATGTAAGGAGGGCAGACGTTCACAATCGTTACCAATTTCGTATGTCTCAACCAGGTATTCCAAAAATTCGGAAGACATTCTTTTAGGCATTATCCAGGCACCAGGCTTACTAATAATTTGATTAATCCGATTATTCAGATAAATAGGATTATACCACCCGGTTTCCCTCTGGTCAAGCTTACGCATATTCTCTGATCACTCTGGCAATGTTCCTCTGGATGTAAATTTCCCCCATTGATTGGCTCACTACCGATCTAGATCTTCGAGCGAGCAACCCTCTGAACGCAATAGATAGTAGAGAGACTATAGTTGCAATCACCCTTCATCTCCAAGCTACCTTAATCAGGATTACTAAAATTTAAATGAAGATGTCTCAACATGATCTAATTCCGATCATCAAGTTGAATAAGTAATTTCTCAACCACAATTGATGGACTATTAATTATCACAAGTCCATTGCTTGATTATTCAGTTTTCCTTACTGTGGATAATATTTGAATCTGTGATTAATCCATAAATTCAATAACAGCTGAAGCCATCAAGGCTGCCGCACTCGGTAATGCACTTTCATCAAAATCAAATTTGGGGTGGTGATGGGCTGCGTCCAAACCTTTTTCATGGTTGGCAGAACCAATGAAGAAATAACACCCGGGAATATCTTCCATCATAAAAGACATGTCCTCAGAACCCATGGTGCGCTCATTCGGATCGATCATGGCCTCAGGAAAAACTCGCCTGGCGACAACCTGCACTCTCTTTGTTATCTCTTCATCATTAACTACTGCAGGTGTTACCGGCCAGATCTCTATCTCTGCCTGACAACCTAATGCCTGGGAGACTCCACCAACAATTTGTTCAAAACGCTCCAGGACAAGATTGTGAACTTCTGGATCAAATGAACGAATGGTGCCCTTCAATTCAATGGTCTCTGGAATGACATTGAATGCTTCCCCACCCGCCATGCTTGTCACTGTTACCACTGCCGATTCGAGTGGTGGCACATTTCGGGAGACAATGCTTTGCACAGCTGAGATTACCTGGGCACCAGCAACTACAGGGTCGATCGTCAAATGCGGAGCTGCGCCATGCCCTCCTTTTCCAGTGATCTTAATAGTAAAACGGTCTGAGGCAGACATCACTGGTCCAGGAGTAATACCGAACCAACCAACGGGTTTCTCGTTCCACATATGCAAGGATAAACTAAAATCAGGTCTGGGATTCTGTAAAACCCCGTCTGCCACCATCGCCTCCGCGCCACCTAAGCCTTCTTCTGCGGGTTGGAAGACCAGCTTTACCGTGCCGTCAAATTCCTCTTTGTGCGCATCCAGCATGCGTGCCACCGCAAGGCCAGATGCAGTATGCCCATCGTGCCCGCAGGCGTGCATTACACCTGGAGTTTGGGATGCATATTCTGCTCCGGTCTCTTCCTGGATGGGAAGCGCATCCATATCAAACCGCGCAAGCACTACCGGACCCGGTCGGCCACCCTCAAGGATGGCGACAACACCTGTCTTTCCAACACTAGTGCTAACTTCCAAGCCGAGTTCTGTAAGTTCCCGGGCTACGATCCCCGCAGTACGTACCTCCTGAAATCCCAATTCCGGGTGACGGTGGAAATCCCTGCGTAAGTCACGGGTATATTCGAACAGATCCTGTGCTTCGCCTAGAAAGTCGGTCATGCTGCCTCCAATTAGTGATTTTTATCGTTTCGCCCGCTGTCGATCACGGGTTACCCAGAACCAGAAAGATCGATTTTTTTAATCCTTCCTGCAATCCTTGATTTAATTTCGGGAAATAGGTTTGTCCGTCATTTTTCTTTGGACAACCAATCAAGGTCGAAAACTTTCCACTTGATTAATTAATACCTCAACCCAGCACCAGCCGTTTGAATTTTTCAACATAGCGTGGGTTATCCAAAGTGCTCTCAGGCGTGTGGCGTGATCGCAGGCGCTCTTCTAACAGCGCGGGATCTCCAATCTGACTCTTGTGGTGATAAAGCGCCTGAAGCTTCATCTCCCAATATTCGGTGACGTCCAGAGTCACATTGGCTTCACCTGGGAGAGAGATCCAAACTTCGCGCACAATATGCGGTTCAAGATTCTCATCACGCCATAATTCAATGAAATTTAAGTGGTCTCGCGCAGCTGGAAAGACTGCATCCAGCGTTGCTTGTCCCGCGGCACGATGATCTGGGTGATTGAGGTATGTCTCCCTCACATACAGGTTGGTCGGGTCACAAGTAACCAGCACATCAGGCTGCTCTTCCCGGATTACGCGGGTGATATCCCTGCGTAATTGAATGTCGGGAACGAGATATCCATCCGGGTAATCCAGGAATTGAACTTGATCTACACCCAGGACAGCAGCTGCTGCATTTTGTTCTTTCTGTCGCAAAGAACATAAAGCGTCCGGGGTTAATGAGCGGTCTTGAGTTCCTTTGTCCCCACAAGTCAACAGGCAATAAGAAACATGATGTCCGGCATGTGTCCAGCGGGCAATTGAACCACCACAGAAGAATTCTGGATCATCCGGATGGGCTAGAATCACCAGGATTCGCTGCGCGGATTCCCAATTATCTGGTGAATCGACCTTGTTCATGTTTACCCCTTGCCGCAATCGCACTCACCATTTTCGTGTTTATCACATGGAGCCTCGGACTTTCGCCGCAATTCCTCCAGCTCATCCCATGGCTGAATCTCCAAACGCCCAAATTCCTCTCTACCAACCCCCTCTACATCAACCAGGACAGAATCCTTCAGTGGATAAGTGTCCACCACTTTCCCATCTCCCTGTGGTGTGACCACCCGTTTATTTCGCTTTGGCAGTTGTTTGCGTGCCTCGACATACTGTCCGTACTCATAAATCAAACAGCAGCGTAAGCGCCCGCACATGCCTGTGATCTCTGATGGGGTCAGCGAAATACCTTGCTCCTTGGCCATCTTAATTGAGATTGGGCTGAACTCAGTCAAGAAAATTGAGCAGCAGCGCGATTCAAGTCCACAAGCCCCCATCCCGCCGATAATCTTCGCCACATCGCGTGGTCCAATCTGGCGAAGTTCGACTTGGGAGCTTTGATATGTGCGTTGGATCGCTTTACGCAGGGAACGTAGATCGACTTTTTCTTCAGTCTCCGTGCTGTACAAGAAAGACAGGCGTTTCCCATCAAAAGTGAATTCTGCGGCTACAATCTTTACCCCTTTTATATTCATTTCAGCTGCTTTGGCGCGACAATTTATCATCGCCTCAAGCTCTTTACGCTGCCAGAGCTGGCGCAGCAAGAGATCACGCGGGGTGGCTTTTCGTTTAATCGGTTTCCAAGTACCTCGGGGCGGTTTTGATGGATCGTCGAGAAGCTGAACAATCTTGCCTAACTGCTTTCCCCGACTGGTCTCCACCACGGCGAAATCACCAGCGCGCAGGTCGCGGAAATTCCTGGCATCAAAGTGATAGATTTTTCCAACCTTTTGGAAGCGGATCCCGACTACAAATGGCTTCGTTTTATTCATTATTATCCTACCATCGTGATCGGAACGAAATCGTTATTTTGCATAGCTGCAACGCTAACCTTGGCTGCAACGTCCAAAGCGATTGCATTCAAGGCTTGAGCAACTGGAGAATCAGGGTTGCTGACCGTCACTGGTACGCCCAGATCACCACCTTTGCGCACCGCCGGATCCATCGGGATAGAACCAATGAAAGGTACCCCGCTCTCTCGGGCCAGTTTTTCTCCGCCTCCTGATCCGAATACATCCATCCGTGTCCCATCTGGAAGGTCCAGGTAGCTCATGTTTTCCACCACGCCAAAGATGGGCACATTCATCTGCCGGAACATCTCCAAACCGCGGCGTGCATCGTCCAACGAGACTTGCTGGGGTAAGGTCACGATTAGACCACCGCTTAATGGCATCGATTGTGCCAGGCTTAATCCAGCATCCCCGGTGCCTGGGGGCAGGTCGATAACGAGATAATCCAACTCACCCCAATCAACATCACTCAAGAACTGGCGGATGGCTGAATGGAGCATCGGTCCCCGCCAGATCAGTGGTTGATCCGGTTTCACCAGGAAACCGATCGACATCAACTTCACCCCATGGGATTGCGCAGGGATGAGCTTTTCACCCCCGGCAGCTGGCAGGTGCTCCACGCCCATCATGGTGGGAATATTCGGTCCATAGATATCAGCATCCAGTAAACCTACCCGGGCTCCCGATTTGGCTAATACAACTGCCAGGTTCACCGCCACGGTGCTCTTACCCACACCACCCTTCCCAGATGCGACCGCAATCGCATTGCGGATCGGGAGATCCAGCAGGCCTCGCTGTCGCCCATCAGCAGGAACGTTTGCCTCCATTTTTACCTGGACTGAGTTTACACCTGGCAGGGCAGCCACAGCTTCACGGGCTTCACTCTCAATCTGAGATCGCAGTGGGCAGGCAGGCGTAGTAAGAACGACCGTAAAACCGACATCCTCCCCATTAATGTTCACATCACGGATCATGTTCAGGCTGACAAGGTCGCGGTGCAACTCGGGCTCCTGCACCTTGCTCAACGCGGCCATGACCGCTTCTTCACTTACCGGATTATTTTTTACCATTCAATACTTCCTTATATAAACTACCTTCTAAATTACCGAAGTTAATCGGGGTGGTTTTTCAGAGATCCTTAATGGATTGAATTCTTAAGATTTTGTGATTCGCTAATTCTTGCGCGCTGCTTTTCTAGCTGCTTTAACAGCTTCAGCTTCAGCCCGGGCCGCCTCCTCACGGGTATAATTTGTCGGCCGGATCGAAGCATAATACGAAAGTGGTCTGGATAGACGCTCCTTATCAAAGATATTTTTCTCCTGCCGGTCGTAAACCGATATCTCGTAGTCGTGATCCATCTTGATCGCATCGAACGGGCAGTATTCAGCGCATAATCCACAATTCATGCAGATGTCCACATCGATATAGAACTCAGCCGGTTGGGGAACCGGTCTCCCCGTATCAGGGTCATTGGTGCGAACGATCCAGATACATTGCGGCGGGCATACCTTGGCACAAATGCCGCATGACGTGCAGCGATCTTGTTTCTCACCATCTTCACCAACCTCATATATCAAGAAGGGGATAAAGCGAAACTCCTCCGGGACCGGTAATTTCTCTTCCGGGTACTGCACTGTAAAAATGCCGGTTGCTTCAGCGCTCCTCCGATTTTCGATCCCTTCGGCAGTGTAGTAACGTCGTTTGCCTCTCGCTAACCAGCGGATATCCTCAAGATAAGTGTTCATGAAGTGTTTTAGCGTGATGCCCAAACCCTTCAGAAGTCCCTTACCATACATTCCATCCATAATAAAACTCCGTTGTAGTTGCCTCGAATCCCTTCAATATTCCAAAATCAGCTTTCATGTCGCTTAGCGATCCGTCTCACCCAGCACGATGTCAATTGAGCCCAGGATAGTGACAACATCTGCAATCTTGTAGTTCTTACACATCACATCCAG
>JBEQLH010000054.1:1434-7085 GCA_040326075.1 Anaerolineales bacterium | reverse complement strand
TCAAAATCAAAGCGGTCATAAATACTATAAGGGTCTGCTCGCCGGATGTCATAAGGCACGCCTGAGGCACGCAATACCGGTCCAACGATAGAATGTGTGATCGCTTCTTCAGCAGTCAGCACCCCGATCCCGATCGTACGGACACGAATGATCTCATTGTTGGTAAGGAAGGTATCCAGGTCATCGATTTTTCTCGGCAGCCTATCCAAAACCAGTTTCTTCACTTGCTCAAAGACACCTTCCGGGAGATCGCGCGCCATCCCAGCAAAACGATAATAATTGCACATCATGCGTGAACCACTCACCGCTTCGAAGATATCCAGGATTAGCTCCCGTTCCTCGAAAGCATACAGCAGCGGGGTAAAGAATGCACCTAAATCGTTCAACAAGAAACCGATCGCTGCCAGGTGATTGACGATGCGGGTCAACTCCGCCATCATGACCCGGATATACTCTGCCCGTTCGGGAGGTTTTACTCCCATCAACTTCTCTACTGCCAAAACATACCCGAAATTATTGCTCATCGAGTTGAAATAATCCAGACGGTCGGTAAAAGGTATATTCATCAAGAAGGTATTGCGCTCACCGATCTTTTCGTGGTTGCGATGAAGGTAGCCCATAACCGGTTCTAGATCGACGATCGTTTCCCCCTCCAGGCGGACCACCATGCGGAATACACCGTGTGTGGATGGGTGCTGAGGACCCAGATTTACCACAATTTGATCGGTGTCTATTGCTGTCTCACTCACCGGGTGGTCAAGCCTGCCCACCCCAGCATAAACCGCAGTCTCGCCTTCGGGTGTCCATTGCTCCGGATCAAAGCCTTCTGGGTAATCAACATTCTTGTTGAAGGGATTATTGTCCTCTGCCCGGATCACCTGCCCACCTGGCCAGCGACTCTTAAAAGGCTTACCATCCTCCTCGTAAAACGCTTCTCGCCAGTCCTTCTGCAGTGGGTGCCCGTCGAAACCTTCCCATAGTAAGACTCGCTTCAAGTCCGGGTGGTCTTCGAAGTGAATGCCCATCAGGTCCCACGCCTCGCGCTCTTGTAAACTTGCCCCAGGGAAGACTGGTGTCAGCGAAGGCACGACGGGATTATTACGATCCACCTGGACTTTATAGACCAGCGCTGGTCCACCGGTGGTCTGGTAGGCATGGTAGACCACTTCCATCAGATCGTCAGGCAGGTAATCCACACCAGTTACAGAGGATAAGAAATCATAACCAAAATCATCTCGCAAGGAGGTGGCAAACTCAACCAATTTCTCGGCTGGCACAATATACCCTTCATATCCCTTGCGTCCATCCCTGACAATTTCAGGAAAATGTTCTTCTAATTCAGTTTTCTCTTCTACGAGGACCTCTTCGCTCATCTCTTCGCTCCAATTTATACTTCTTCTGGGGCGGGGATTTCTTGATCCTCCGCCAGCTTCGGTGTGCTGAATTCTTTGATCAACCCATACTCGCGAGGATCCATCAGGTCCGGCCCCAAAACCGGTACAGGTATCGGTTCAATCGGGTCCTTGCCGTACCAACGCACATTCTTGATTGATTGCTTATCGATCTTCTTCTGAAGAGTGATCAACCCATGCAGTAAGGCCTGGGGAGTGGGTGGGCAACCAGCCACATAAACATCAACTGGTAGGAACTTATCCACCCCATCCACGACACTGTAGCCTTCTTTGAAAGGACCACCACCTGAGGCACAGGCACCCATGGCGAGCACATATTTCGGCTCCGGCATCTGGTTGTACAGGCGGACAATTTGCGGGATCATCTTCTTGGTCACGGTCCCCGATACGATCATCAAATCACTCTGGCGCGGACTGGGTCGCATCACCTCCATACCAAAGCGAGAGAAATCAAAACGGCTGGTCGCGGCACAGATCATCTCGATTCCACAGCACGCCAGCCCAAACATCATCGGCCAGATCGAATTTCTCCGGCTCCAGTTATAGACTTTGTCCAGTGTAGTGATCGACACCTGGCCTTCCATTTCGGGTGGGATATCATAATCGGGGGAATTGAACTCTTCTGTCATACCAAAGTTACCTCCTCATACCATTCCTGGAAAATCGCCGCCAGGATGGCGTCATTAACAAGCTCAGGTTCATCATCGAAATCCGGTAAAGCCATGGTCCATTGGTAGATTGCTAATAATGACACTTCCTCAAGATTTACCTCTGGATGTGCATTAGCTAATTCCCGGGCAATGGCATACGAGTCTTCCCAGGTCAGGGAACTCTCTCCTGGATTCACAATGGGTAATTATACTGGATAAATCGGCTCTGTCAAATCCCGATTAACGCAAATTATAATTTGCGTAATTATAATTAACGAGTATAATTTAAAGTGGAAATTATGAAAATACTGCATCAATCAAGAATTCCCCTCACCCAGGCAGCGTTTCTTTGAAATCCACCCGTCAACGCCTGCTGGATATACTCAAAAACCGTCCAAATACAACTGCCGCCGAGCTGAGCCGCGCCCTGCAGCTCACCCAAGCTGATGTGCGCCACCATCTTTCCAACATGGTAGATGAAGGTCTCGTCGTGGCAACTGGCTACCAGCGTGGAGGGCGGAGAGGCCGCCCTGCCCGAAAATTCAGCATTGCAACTGCAGCCCTCAAAGACAATTTTGACTTGCTATCCAGCGCCCTGCTGGCAGTATCGCTCCAAAATCTCTCCCCGCCAGATCGAATGGTTTTCCTGCGCGAAGTGGCTGCCAAGTTGGCTGGGGAACACGCCTCAGGCGGTCCTCTCGCTCAACGCCTGGCAGGGGCCGTCGTAAGGCTAAATGAGCTTGGCTACCAGGCTCGTTGGGAGGCTCATGCTGACGCCCCACGCCTGATCCTGGAACATTGCCCTTTCGCTTCCCTGCTGCCCAAACACCCCGAGCTCTGCCAGCTGGATGCCTGTTTGCTCGAAAACTTACTCAAGGAACCCGTTGCTCAAATCGAATCACTCACCCATGAGGATGGGGGGCATTGTATATTCTTGGTTGGTAAAATAGATGACACATTAAACCCAATTTGATCTATTCCCACCTGATATCCGCCACAGATGTTTTTTCTTTCTCACCCGTACGCTTCGACTGATAAAATGTTCCGCGCTGCGCCCTTGATCACGCTCAATAAAATTGTGTCAAATCTCTCTGGCAGCTTTCTCAAGAACATCAAAACCGTATTTGATCAGGTCTTTTCCCCGCTTAACATCCCTTCGATCATCCTCCACCCAACGCAGTAATGACCCTCTGACCCCGCTCGCCCGGTGCGCCCAATACGAATCTGCAGAGAGCCGTTCCAACCTGGCAATTAAAACTCTGGCCAGTTCCTGGTTCTTTTGCATGTGTTAACAACACCCATTAACAAGTTACCACAACTCGGAATCAACCTAATTGCGTTCGAATAAGTCCTTTTTTAATTCACTTTCCAGGTGTTCTCAATAGCCATGCCGATTCCCCCTTCAAATCCCGTTACTGCTGCCCTTTCCCCTGCACATCCCCCTCAACCAGCACTGCTTGCTTCTCCTGGTAAACACCTCGCAAAGTGAGGTTGGTCCCCAAAGCTCCCCAGATGCCCAAGACAATCAAGGGGATGACCTGGAGAACATGGATCATGATGGCGTAAGCGGTCATCAAGATCGGGTCTAATCCGGCGATCAGCGATAATGCTCCGACAATGGTTGCGTGGTATAGACCTGGCATGCCTGGTGCGGAGGGGGGTGCCACCGCCAGGGTGAGCAAGGCGACTGCCGCCATCTGCTCAACCGGAAGATGAATATTCAATCCCAGCAGCACCAAATAGGCAAAGGCGAAAAAAGCACCCCAGATGCCAAACGACATTAACCAACTGCTGGTCAGCTGCCTGGGGCCTCCTGCCAATTTCAATCCCTGAAGCAGGTCTGTCAGTACTTTCTCAACCCGCTGCTGGTCTAACCGGGGCACACGGGTGAGCTGAATCTGTGTCCATGCTACCAGGGTCTCTGCCCGGCGCAACAGCCAGACCATCAAGATCAAGAATCCTATGATCAGCGCGGCGTTTACTAATAGCGAACCAGTATTAAAAGAGATCACATAACCAGTCAATAGGGCTACCAGAAAGGCCAGAGTGCGCATCACCTGTTCCAGGGAGCGTTCGACTAACATGCCGGAGGTGGCTCCGGAAATAGACATGCCAGGCCCCCGACCAGTGATCAACACCCGTACAGCTATTTCTGGAATAGGAGTCAAACTGTTGACCAGGTTGGACAAATTCGTTGCGTGAAACGCAGGTAAGAAACCTGGGCGATTTCCAAGCAAATAACGCCAACGGACAGCTAACAGTACATAACCAACTACCAACGCCCCCATCCCAGCTGCCAGGAGGCGCCAATCTGCCTGACGCAGCTGTTCGATAACCTGATCGAGGTCTACGAACCAGAAAAAGATCCCCCCGATGATCAGGGTTACCACTAAAGCTAATAATAATCGTTTCTTCAATCCACTTCCTCCCACACAGAAAAATATTTCTATGTGTTTAATTCAATCCAGTGCCCGATTATACGCTTAATAAGGTGAAAATGTCCAGGTATCCCCCTTTCTAACATGCCTTTCATATTATGAGATGCGACGCACCTTTCCTGGTGCGTCGCATCAAAAATCCACATCTTCACTCGAGCTTTTACCTACTCAACTGTGACCGATTTTGCCAGGTTGCGTGGTTGGTCAACGTCCAGGCCGCGCAGTGCAGCGATATGGTAGGCAAGAATTTGCATCGGAATGACTGTGGTCACTGGGCTCAACCTCCAGGGTGTGGGCGGCACCCACAATACGTGGTCGGCAACATCAGCAATCACATCATCACCCTCTGTAGCAACCGCGACCACGATCCCACCACGGGCTTTAGCCTGCTCGATCTGGCTGAACATCTTATCGTACCAGGGATCGCGGGGGGCAATCACCACCACCGGCATCTCTTCATCTATTAAGGCGATCGGGCCATGCTTCATCTCCCCAGCAGGGTATCCTTCGGCGTGAATATAAGAGATCTCTTTCAGCTTTAAAGCGCCCTCATAGGCAGTCGGCATATTAATCCCGCGACCAAGATACAGGCAGTGTGAGAAATCTTTTAATGCCCAGGCTACCTTTTCCACCTCCCCCTCCTGGTCCAGGCATCGACCGGCCAGGTCAGGCACCAGCCTCAAGTCTGCCACCAACTTGCGGCGCTCGTTTTCATTCAGGCTGCCACGCAGGTCAGCCAGTAATATGGCGAGCATGTAAAGGTCCACCAGTGGAGCTGTGTAAGCTTTGGTTGAAGCCACTCCGATCTCAGGACCGGATTGCATCGAGATATAACCATCCGCTACACGCATTGCTTGGGAACCGATCACATTGACGATCGACCACAAGGTAGCCCCTTTTTTCCGGGCTTCGTCCATGGCGGCCAGGGTATCAGCGGTTTCACCGGACTGACTGATCGCCAGCACTGCCGTATTCTGATCAAGAATTGGGTCCCGGTAGCGAAATTCAGAGGCAATATCCATCTCAACCGGTATGCGAGCGATACTCTCGATCAGCACTTTTCCGACCATCCCAGCATGGGAAGCCGTTCCACAAGCGGTGATGAAGATCTTATCAATGCGTTGGGCCAGACCTGGTGTCAGGTTTAACTG
>JBEQLH010000054.1:0-1334 GCA_040326075.1 Anaerolineales bacterium | reverse complement strand
GCAGGCATGTCCGATGCCACGAACATCTCACCCTGACCCACACCAACCACCACACCTCCGGCGTTACCAATGCGGGCAGCCACGATCTTATCCGCTTCTTCAGAAGATAACAGGACTATCCCGTGGGCACCCTTTAAGTGTGAAAGCGTCCTTTGGGCAGCCTCAACCAGGGTCATCCCCAGCGAAAGGTAGCGATCTACCAGCTGCACAATCACTTCGGTATCAGTTTCTGATTTGAACTCTACCCCCTCCACACTCAGCTCATCGCGCAGCTCCAGATAATTCTCGACAATTCCATTATGAGCCAGCACCACAGTTCCGCTGGTTCCTAAATGCGGGTGGGCATTCCTGGCGCTTGGTTCACCATGGGTTGCCCAGCGGGTGTGACCGATGCCGATCTGACCATGCAGAGGTTCCTCTAACACCAAATTCGCCAGCCTGTCCAGCTTGCCAGCATCACGGCGGACTTCGATCTTATCGCCTTCCACCACAGCCAAACCTGCCGAGTCGTAACCCCGATATTCCAAACGCCTCAATCCATTCAGGATTATCGGCGTAGCATCCTGGGGGCCAATATAGCCAACTATTCCACACATGGGGTTCCCTCCATAATCATACAATTACCGGCTTGCTGCCAAATTACCGGATCAAATTTCCAGCAATAAAATAGGCTATGCGCAAGGCGATTGAGAAGATATTAAATTCTGTCACTCCATTCTGTTTTGTCCGCCTGGTCACCCAATCGGCATTGTCAGAAGGTTTTTGATTGGAGGGTTAGGTATTGGGCTGTGACTGACCCAGAGGGCTTCCGCTGATCCTTCGATTTTTTCCCAGGTCATCATTATCTCTCCTGGAATTATCCCAGCCTCGCGGTTGGGAACCCTCATCCTCGTCAACTCATTTCGGCAAATAAATTTGTTTTTCTTTTACGATCTGTGATCAGGATAATATTAAATATTATTGACCTTCCAGATAACTTGCTGAATGAGTCCATGCGCTACCTTTCCCAATTATGCTGAAAATTATCGCTGAATTGAGTCACCTCCCAGTGATTTTTAGATACTAGGAAGCCAATTATACATCGAAAAGATGATATCACTTAGTGATATTCTTCACACAGAAATTTTGGTGGTGTCCGGCACCCTGAGTGCTAATGACCTAAGTACTAAACGTTCAATGGTATAATCGCGCTGAATTTGCAGGTGTGAGAGGTCAATTAACCGTCATACCGACAATTTTGTGATGGTTTAACACCTTCAAATCCAATCGCAAAGGAGCCCCTCTTTGGCTTTCAACCCACTTAACTGGCTGCTGGGGTTTTTTTCACTCGACAT
>JBEQLH010000250.1:1889-4929 GCA_040326075.1 Anaerolineales bacterium | reverse complement strand
GAAGAGTGAAATTAAGGGTGTAATGGGCGAAATCAATAATTTCAAGGTGATCGGGTTTCCACGAAATTCCATAGAGGCTCCCCTGGTAATAACCTCTTGGGGACGGATGCTGCCTTTTGATACATTAAACTCAGATCAGGCACTTGATTTCATCCGTCGCAATCGTAATCGTGCACCAGAACCGAATGCACCCTAATATTGGAGATTCAAATTATGGGTAAAAAACGAGCGCAGCGAAAAAACGATCCTAAAGTGGATAAGGCTCTCAAGGAGGCCAGAGCCCGCCGTGAAGCTCTGTGGAGCTATGTGCTGATAGCCATCGTGCTGGGACTTATCCTTTATGGCCTTTATATTCAAAGCCTGCACCACTCATGATTATTCGGTTTCAAACCAAATTCTAGGAGATGTTCATTATGGCTCAGACCACTCCACTTGACTCGTGGGTAAAACCCAACTGGACCACCGCTGATCGCTGGATCTATCGTCTTAGTAGGAATTGGGTATTGATATCTGGCGTAATTTTCGGAATTTGGGTCGGATTGCCTCTCCTGCCACCATTCTTCATGTCGATGGGTTGGGACGGCCTGGCAAACGCCATTTATCTGCTCTATTCTTTCCAGTGCCACCAGCTGCCGCAGCGCTCATTCTTCTTCTTCGGTTCGAAAGGGATGTATTCTCTGAGCGAAATCCAGACTGTTTGGCAGGACACAACCAACCCGCTCATTCTCCGACAGTTCATCGGAACCCCGGAAATGGGCTGGAAGGTAGCCTGGTCCGATCGCATGGTCTTTATGTACACCAGCATACTGGTCTTCGGCGGGTTTTGGTGGCTCTTGCGTCGGAAGGTGAAACCGCTGCCTTGGTGGGGGTTGATCATTCTATTGCTGCCGATGGCGGTGGACGGCACCAGCCATCTTATCAGCGATTTCGCAGGAATCGGCCAGGGCTTTCGAGACAGTAATCTATGGTTAGCATCCCTTACCAATAATGCCTTCTCACCTATGTTTTATGCAGGCGATGCACTGGGCTCATTTAATTCCTGGATGCGGTTGCTCACTGGTGTGCTGTTTGGATTAGGGATCGTTTGGTTTAGTTTTCCATACTTAAACACGTACTTCACAGACCTAACTCGCATTCTGAAGGCCAAGCTACAACGTGTCAGGATGGGAAATCGCTGAAGCGGAGGGTTGAAATGACGAAGAAATTAGGGAGCTGATGTTTTCATCCCATGATGGTGCATTGGAAGATACCATAGTTGAAAGTTGGCTAACTTCAGTGCAGGTTGATTGGATGGACAAGCATATGAATCAGATGTGGAATGGTGTTTTTAATCACTGTGGAGGAGTGAGTGGATTCGATTCCAACACACGTTGGCATGGTATGAATTGGTAAAACAAATATCTATAAAATCTAAATCATCTTCCGAGACTCCATAAGGTTCCGGAAACTTTCTGGTGTAGTAAAATCACATTATGATAATGCCATCTCAGATCCGTGTTCTTCTCGCTGATGATCATGCTGTAGTTCGGGCTGGCATCCGACAATTCCTTGAGCAAGCAAACGATATCGAAGTAGTCGCTGAAGCCGACGACGGTCAAGAAGCCATGGAACTTATCGAGGAACACCAACCTGATGTTGCTGTTCTCGATATCCAGATGCCTAAAGCCAGCGGTATCGAAGTGACTCGTTGGGTCCGTGAGCATCATCGTGAAGTTAGTGTCCTTATTTTGACGGCATTTGATGATGATCCGTATGTGATGGCTGTCTTACAGGCAGGTGCAAATGGCTACGTCCTGAAGACTGCCTCTCCAAAGGAGATCATTCGGGCGGTGAGAGATGTAAATGCAGGAAATTCTGCGCTTGATGCCGAAATCGTTCAGAAGATCGTCTCCCAGGTGTCATTAGGGATTCATGAACAACCAGTTGAAAAATTAACCGAACGAGAGTTGGAGGTTTTGGGTTTTGTTGCAAAAGGTTACACTAATAAGGCAATTGGAGTTCAATTGGGTATCAGCGACCGTACGGTGCAGGGACATCTTGCTCACATCTTCTCTAAATTACAATCTGGCAGCCGAACCGAAGCTGTGATGCGAGCAGTTTCTCTGGGTTGGTTGCCTTCGGATTTGGGGGAAATCGAGTAAAAAAGGGCGATTTATTTTCAAAATCGCCCATAAGTTATTATTTTGGGGAGGTTTATTTTTCTACAGTAAGTGTTCCCACCATGCCCGAATTATAGTGGACACCATCGAGCAAAAAGCATCCAATTTCCCATTCACCTACCATATCTTCCGTGACAGTGAAACTCATTGTATAAATATCTTGAGAAACTGGAACTTTCACCATGAAACCAGAGTGACCATCTTCTTCCATATGCTCCTCTTCTTCTGAATGCTCATCTCCCTCGGTGTGTTCCTCACCTTCAGCTTCGGTCTCCATGGACATCTCAACAGATACATCTGGTTCCACATCTGCAGTCTCAAACATATCGATGTTGAACCCATTGGGCATACCATCCATCATCATCACGTCCCGGCCAAACATGATCTCATGTTCCAATGCACCGGAATTCGTCAATTGCAGGGTTACTTCTTGTCCAACCTGGAATTCTAAATCAGCAGGTTCAAAGGCGTATTCTGTCATGTTGATGCTCATCTCCAGAGGCTCTGGGGGTGCCTGCGAACTGCAAGCCGCCAAAATTAGTGGGACAGCTACCAACAAAGTGATCCAACCTATTTTTCTCATTATTTCTCCTTAATTAATCGAAACTTGGCTCAATGTATAATACTTCTAATCTCTAAATGTCAGTAGCGCTATTTAGCTAAGACAGTAATAGGCATAATTGCCTATTTTTTATGATAATGGTCCAATATAAAACAAATCTTCAATCAAAACCAGAAAAAAATGGAGCCAGAGGACCCCGATGGCATAAGTTATCAATGCAAGTGATTGCATTAGTATTCTTACCGCTCACCATATTGGTATTGGTAATTGCCTTGGGAAGCACAAGCTTACACCAAACTGCGATGCGAAGTTTGGTAGG
>JBEQLH010000250.1:0-1789 GCA_040326075.1 Anaerolineales bacterium | reverse complement strand
CTGAACACAACACAATTGGCACCTTTGGCCCTTGTACCAGTGCTAATTCTATCTATGGTTGCTTTATGGTTTGGAGCTCGGCGGATCGTCCAGCCCTTACAGTCTCTGGAAGATCGGGCTGCAAAACTGGCCTGGGGAGATTTTCAAGCTATAGAAGAGCCTGTTGAGGGAATCGAGGAGATAAACCGCTTGCAGCGCACACTGATCCACATGGCTCACAAGGTCAAGATCGCTCAAGAAGGGTTGCGTGGATATATCAGCGCCATCACCACCGGTCAGGAGGAAGAGCGCCGTCGGCTGGCACGAGAATTACATGACGACACCATCCAAAGTTTGATTGCACTCAAACAGCGAGTCCAATTGACCAGCATGTCACAAACGGATGGGGCGACAGGTGATCAGCTTCAAGAAATCCAAGAAATGACCGATCAGACTATCCGTAATCTGAGACGTATTACCAGGGATTTACGTCCACTTTATCTTGAAGATTTAGGCCTGGTGGCCACATTAGAGATGCTATCTCGCGAAACCAGCCATTCATTCAGTATTCCTGTTGATTTCCAGAGCATCGGAACCGAACGTCGGTATTCCCCAGAAGTTGAATTGACCCTTTATCGAATGGCGCAAGAAGGACTCAATAACGTTTTTCGACATGCTCAGGCTTCTCAAGCAACTATCGCCATTCAGTTCAATCCTCATTCTACCCTCCTGTCAGTTTCTGATGATGGATGTGGATTTGTTGTACCAGACAATCCGGCAGAATTTGCGCCCCGCGGCCATTACGGTCTTTTAGGATTACAAGAACGGGCTGAACTCATCGGCGCAAACCTAAAAATTCACTCCGCTCCGGATCAAGGCACACAGCTGGTCATCACTTTGCCCTTATCCGATGACTCAAATGCTTCAAAAGAGTGGACCTAGAAATTATTAATATATTGATTTCTCTCCATTAATCAATATTTTATTATTATCCTCAATCCCTTTCGCTGATTCCATCTGTTCAATAAGCATTATTGCCTATAACACCACCCGTCATTTTGCGCTACGGGTAATCAGCCTTATTGGATATACTCGATATCTAAAGACCTTGAAGGATTTATGCTATGCGATATCTTTGGTTGTTATTTGTAATTCCCATATCGATGATATTCCTGTTGAGTGCTTGTGGAGGCAGTCAAGTCTCACCGATTACACCTTCACCCGATAAACACACATTTTTATTCTTTTTAACCGATCCTTGAGCTCCCTGAGCCAAAATGGTGCCCGTCGTGAACGGGTTGGAAGAGAAGTATCAAGATGAAGTCGAATTTCGCAAGATAGATGCGAATTCTCCGACTGGTAAATCCGCGTTTCAAGCTTATTCCTTACGCGGTCACCCGGGTTTTGTGCTGCTGAGTCCGGATGGAACGACGCTATGGACCGGGGTTGGTGAGCAACCTGCTGAGATATTGGAAGAACAAATCCGATTGTCGCTGGATTAACTGCCAGAGTAAATGGTTTCCGATTACACCAGTTTGGTCGAGGATTTGAAATCAATAGGTGCCTCAGTTGAAACTGGGGAAAGTTTATCCCAGCCCTTTTTCACCCCGCAGGGTAGGTCATCAAGCTTAATGAGGAAGATGGGCAAGTGTTTGAGAAGGAGGAACGATGAAAACGAGTAGATCTTTAACATACTTGATGCTTGCTTTCGCGGGCTTAATTGGCGGAGGGGGGCTGCTGATATTCATGATTTTTCTCTTTCGTGGTTCATACAACCTGGTGGATCTGGGAATGAGCGATATCCAGGTGC
>JBEQLH010000249.1:0-4932 GCA_040326075.1 Anaerolineales bacterium | reverse complement strand
CGGAATCCATACCCGGGATATTAACATTCCTGGTACAAGGTGAACCGCTGCCGGATGTCTGGCCTATCCCCATCATCCTGATGTCTGTTTACTCGCTGTTGTTTGTCGCCCTGGCGATTTGGCGCATTAAACGTGAGGAGTTTTAAAGAAAGTGATCACGAGCATTGTTTTTAAAAATTCGAGGCATATTTTGAGCACGAAGCTGTTGCATTTACTGCTTGAATCTTAGCAATTAAAACGGAGAATTTCATGAACACGCTACAAAAAGTAGGCAAGGCTTCAAAGTACCTCTTTGCGACCGTTGGAGCAACACTTTTTGGCCCGAAACCGCCGAAGCCGCCCCAGAATGCCAACAGCGTGGCCGAGCTTGAGACGTATGTGAACAAACTTGTCGAGATGAGCAGACCTCCCGGCCTGTCACTGGTTGTCGTCAAAGATGGCAAAATGGTTTACAACAAGAGCTTCGGATTGGCTGATGGGCCCAACAGAGTTCCGGCTACCCCAGAAACGATTTATCACTGGGGGTCAATGACAAAACCGACCACTGCAACTGCCATCATGCAGCTCCATGAGCGCGGTGTGCTCAATATTGATGATCCGGTCACGAAATATTTACCTGATTTCCGCGTACAGTATCCATCTAGCAGCAGTGAGCGGATCACTATTCGCCATCTAATGAATCACAGTTCCGGGATTGGAAATCCCAACATATTGGATTTCGTTCATGAGGAGGGCGAACCGTTTCCCGATCAAGTCGAACTCGCACAGCGCCTGTTAGCTGGCAATAACAAACTCCAGTTTGAACCGGGAACGGATGCAATGTACACGAATCTCGGTTACACGGTGTTGGGCGCAGTTGTTGAAGCGGCAGCTGGGCAGCCTCATAAGGATTATGCCGTCGAAAACATATTTCGACCCCTAAAAATGGAGCACACCGACTATGTTTATAGTGACGAAACACGCCAACTTGCAGCTGTCGGTTCACAACCCAATGGAAGTATTACGAGTGTGATGCTACCGATGATGGTCGATACTAATGCCTGGACCCGCGAATCAGTTGATAGCCGTATGTGGTTCAAGCATGGCAATGCTGATTTCACAGGCGCAGCTGGGGTCAGGAGCCCAACAAGTGATGCTGCCCGCTTTGTGATGGCATTTTTGAACGGTGGTGAATTGGATGGCGGGCGAATCCTATCGCCAGAAAGCGTGGCAATGATGTTCCACGAGGGGCATATTAAACCGAAGGGTGGTCAGACTGCATCGTTGTACAAAGGTGTTAAACATGGCTTGGGTTGGATGATTTGGCCTGATGGTGAACGATTGCGTATTATGCACCCTGGCAGTGTGCCGATGGGTTTCAGCGCGACCATGCAGCTTTACCCAGAGGAGCGGTTGGGGGTCATCGTACATGGCAATGAATGGGCTTATGGGGTTAATTTTAGGGGAACTTCAATCATGGATTCGATTGTTCAGCTGGCTGCCGACATGGATTGGTAATGTCCAGGCTTGAGGTTTACGTGGCAAAAGGAATTCCAAATACTCAGAGACCCTGGTTGGCGCCTTTGTCCTGATCGGGGTTGGCGTGATAACGATCACTAAGGTGTTCTTCTTCAGAGAAGAGTGATTTCAATTGGAAAATTTCACCGTTTCTAATAAATTCATTTATTTCGATAAGCTGCTGAGCTAATATATAGGAGGTGGCTCGTGATCACTGTTCAACTACAAAAAGAATATGAATCCAAACCAGAGATTGTATTCGACTTGTTAGCAGACCACACGAAACATCCGTTGTGGGATCCCAACATGATTGAAGCCAGTCTTTACGATGAAGGTCCAATTGTTAAAGGATCGAAAGGTATCACAGTTGGCATATTCCAAGGAAGGAAGATCGAAAGCGAAGTTTATTATGATGCATACGATAGACCGAGATATGTCTCTGGCGGCACCACCTCTGGAAGTGTAAAGGGCAAGAACACTTGTGAATTTATCCCAACGGAAAGCGGAACGAAAATTAATTGGCGCTTAGAAGCAGAATTCAAAGGATTTATGCGTCTCCTTGAACCATTCATGAGATCGAGCTTGATAAAACAAAGAGAAGAAACATTGGATGCGTTAGGTGATTACTTAGCCAAGAATCCTTCCCAATCGTCCCACTAGAAATAATCAATTCTGGAGAGCGATTATGACCAGCAACACCATGGATCCAGCTAATGAGCTGAGTGAACCAAAATCAGGTGAGGTAAAGTCAGCGCGCCTTTACTATCTCGATTGGCTGCGCGTAATTCTATTATTTGGGGTCTTCCTTTATCACGTCATAAGACCCTTTGACCCGCTAATCGATTGGCACATCAATAATGCGGAACAAAGCGAAATTATTTTGACTATCTTACTCTTGGTCAATCCCTGGGGGATACCGCTGTTCTTCCTGGTTGCGGGAGCAGCAACCATGTTCGCCCTGCGCCGGCGAAGCAACCGGCAGTTCATCAGCGAGCGAGTGACGCGACTGCTGATCCCATTCATCGTGGGCTCCATCTTGCTGACGCCATTTCAGAAGTATCTCGAGGCGCTGCATAAAGGCAGCTTTGAGGGTCCTTTCCTGAGCTATATCCCCGAAATGCTCTCGACCGGCTTTTCAGGCAATCTTCTCACACCATTGATATTCGGCAATTGGGGGCTCCATCTATGGTTCCTGGGCTTCTTATTTGTGTATTCTCTGGTGGCATTACCAGTTTTTCGCTGGTTCAATAGAGATGCGGGAAAGTCGTTCGTCTCGTGGCTCGGCCGGCTGGTTGAAGTACGGGGTGGGATCCTGCTGTTTGTCCTGCCCCTGGCGCTGGCCCGGATACTCGTGCAGCCATTCTACCCAGTGGAAGAACGGGGTTGGCTGGATTTTGTCTACTTCTTCCTCTTTTTCATCTTGGGGTACATCATTTATTCTGATGATAGATTTCAGGGTGCAGTGCGAAGAGATCGCTGGCTATTATTTGGGGGTGGTATTCTGGGTTTGGTCATCTTTTTTGGATTATTCGCATTATACGGCGATGTAGTTCTCCAATGGGGACTGAGATTCATCGTGCCGTGGTCAATCATCCTCATATTCGCCTTCACCCTGATGAGCTGGGGTTGGGCGTTGGATGTGCTCTACCTGGGAATGAAATACCTGAATTTCACCAACAGATGGCTTGAATACGGCAACGAAACAATCTTGCCCTTCTACCTGCTCCACCAGCCGGTGATCATACTGATCGGATTCTTCGTCGTCCAGTGGGAGGTTAACCTTTGGGTGAAGCTCTTAGCTATTTTGATCAGTTCGTTCTTAATCACACTGGGATTGGTGGAGCTGTTGATCCGGCCGTTCAGACCCATGAGGAGACTCTTTGGGATGAAAATCAGAAAAAGTAAAGAGGAAGATACCAAAACCGCCCTGGCTTGAAATCGTGGTTCTGCACAGTTCAGCTCAACAATGTCATTTCACCCGGGCTGTGAAAATTGGTGAGGTTCATCGTCCTTAGAGTGATGCAGTGCTCAACATGCTTGTGTCAACCTGGGTCAGATCCACGTCTTCAATTTTCACGGCTCGAGCAGTTCGCGGCAGAGACAATCGCCAGACAAGAGCATCTTCCACACTCAGGCTATATTCTTCCCTGGCGAAGGCCACTTGTTCATCCATAAGCGCTGGCGTGAGATCCTGGCGCAGCTGGTGGTGTAAATTAGAACAAGATAGTTCATTGGGCTCGCAAACGGTAATCTGATATGATTTCTAATCACGAAATAAGCTGAAAAAGTGGAGAGAGAGATGATGTCAAAATTATCAAGTCTCGAGGTCACATCAAAATATGTAACCGCCCTCGCGGCAGGTGATACCGACCAGATGAATGCCCTGCGCACACCGGATTTCGAACTGGATTTCGTCTACGGCGATGCGTCTGCATCCGGACCGCTCTCCTCCGAAGAGACAAAGCAGTTTTGGCCATCCTGGCTGGTCGGCTTCCCAGAGATGGACTATGAGGTGACTCGCACCATCGCTGCCGAGGAGGTGGTGGTGATGCAGTGGGTATTCACCGGCACCCACAGTGAGCCGTTAGGTCCGCCGATTTTTGAGCCACCTGTGCCACCATCCGGCCGGACGATCATGTTTCGGGGTGTGTCGATCTATGACATCAGTGAGAATTTGATTAAACGCGAAACCACCTATATGGACCTGGCGACGCTCATGGTCGAGCTCGGGGTGGAACTATGAGCGGCGCGAATGACAAAGAAAATACGCCTGCTAATCTTGGACAGGTCATCATCGCCGGTGAGGTAGTTAACTCGGGTCCAAGTCCGCGCCGGGCGCGCAGTGTGATCATCTTGCTGGCTGCCAGCGTAGGTTTGATGATGACCGGTTTCGGCATTATCCTGCCGATCTTTGCCAGGCGACTGGGGGAATTTGGCTCCGGCGTGGAAGCGCTTGGATTGATGACGATGTCTTTCGCCCTGGCGCAGCTGGTGGCAGCGCCATTCATGGGTTCCCTGGCCGATCGATACGGGCGGCGTCCCCTGATACTCTTGTCCCTGGCTGCTTTCGCAGCGGCCAACGTCGGGTTCCTGCTGGTCTCATCTACGACAGGCTTCATTATTATCCGCGTTCTGGAGGGTGCCCTCAGTGCAGGTTTATTCCCAGCGGCTATGGGTGTGGTGGCAGATGTCGTGCCCGAGGACCAACGCGCCAGGTGGGTGGGAATTGTCATGGGCAGCTATGGCGCTGGCCTTATCTTCGGACCAGTGGTCGGCGGTGTCCTATACGATGGTTGGGGATTCGCCGCTCCATTCATCACCTCCGCAATCATGGCCATCATTGCCCTGGTGGCGGCAGTTGTGATGGTACCGGAGACTCGCACACCCGAGATGCGCTGGCGAGAGGATCTGCGTAATCGACGGGCTACCGCGGCT
>JBEQLH010000248.1:0-4937 GCA_040326075.1 Anaerolineales bacterium | reverse complement strand
GAATATATCTACTTAATGGACCTGGAGGATTTAGAAGGAATGCTGCTGGTGACGATCTCTGAAGAAATCCACCGCCGAGATAAAGGAGTGTTTTCTAAGGTCAATCCATTTATCGTCGAAGGTATGGTGAGTTTGGAGGGCCGCTTCAATGAGCCAGCAATCCGGGTGGAGAAGGCCTGGCGGTTGTCATAACCGGCGATCGTATTGAATGATCTCAGATAAATCGCGGGGGCTATTTAACCTTAGAATGGATGATTAAGACTGACAGCTTCAGCTTTGGTTTTGAGATTTCACCCTCAAGCGTTCCTGGACCTTGTCGCTTTCCAGCTCGCGAATGGCGTTGGAAGCGATCCACCGGGAGCTCTTGGAATCAATTGCCTGGATCTCTCGGGCAACCTGGAGCGCGGCTTGATTTAATTCAATATTTCGTTTCCCGATATTGCGCAGCCCCCAATTGACGGCCTTCTTGACAAAATTGCGCTCGTCCGTCGAACCATTCTTGATCACCGGGAAATATTTAGTAAACGCCTGATCATTGGCATCTTTGTCATGCCAGGCCAGGCAAGCGATCAGGGCAAAAGCGGTGCGCTTGACAAACTCCTCTTCCCGTTCGGACCATTCATAAATCTTCTGCTCCACATAAGCCGATTTTTCGAACAGGTTCATACACACCTGATCACAGACATCCCAGGAGTTGATATCCACCACCCAATCTTCCATCTGGGTCTCAGTCAATTTATCGGGCTCAGCGACCATCCCAGCCACGATCATCGCTTCGGGGATACCCGTATCCCATAACTCAAGCGCTAACTCGTGGTCTTTCCCGATACCTTTCGCGATCTTGCGCATGTCTGGCACCGAGACCCCCATTCGTTGATCACCAACAATTCCAAAGCGCGCCATGCCTTCTAGCTGGTCGGGTTTGGCCATATTAGTGAGCTTATCGAGAACTTCATCTAACGTTGTCATACGCACCCTCCTGGTAAGGGCGAAGCATCCTTAATTATTCACAAAATGATTTTTGCGAGAAGGAAGCGCATGCTTCGCCCCTACTCAACTTACCAGGACTAAACCAGCCGCGATGTCCTCCGCGATCATCCTGACCTTGCTCTTTTCGATTCCAAAGCTGGGTCCAGCCTGCAGATAAGAAGGGAATACCCGCATACCGCGGAAATAATATTCCTTCCCTCGAATTTTGTAAGTTGAACCCGCTGGGATGACCCTCGTTTCTCCGGCTCTCTTGGCAACATAGTTAATCGCCTTGATTGCCACATCTCCCATCAGCATGATCACTTTGAGATTTGGAAAGAGTGAAATTTCCCTTTCCAGGATTGTGGAACATTCTTTGATCGTTCTCGCTTTGATCCCGTATCCCCTCTTCCCGCATTTAACTGCGCTGGTCAGATATACACCCAAATCAAGAATATCCTTGAAGGAGGAGACCTGGGCACCAGCCTCCTGGAAGGCCTGCCGCGTTGTAATCTCAAACAGCGAATCACCGCCCATATAGTAATAATCTTTAAATTCCGGAGGCGCTGCTTCAGAGATCATCAAGATGGAAATTTCTTCTGGATCCAGGTCAACCTGGGGAATGATATGGCACTCATGCCTGACATCCAGGCATGGGTACTCCTGGCAGGCAATAAACTCATTAACTTGCATTGTTGACCCCTTTCAAATTTATCCTGGGTTAGCCGACTTCTCCATATCCCCTTCGCAGGAATAAAAGAACAATGGAGCTACGATATTTGCTACCTTATTGAAATTATATATGAATTAATCACCATTGCCTGGCTTATAACTTATCGCTGAATAGATCTCGCCCAAAAAACTGCTCGGCCTCCTGGCTAAGATCCTTGTATTTTTGTATCCACACTCCTGTGCCAACACTTCCCAGGATTTAAATGGGATCGGGTGTGGAACCCACGAATTTCCCCGGTCAACATTGTATTCGACCAGGATAAAACTGCCTCCAGGTCGCAGGTAATCGAGGATTAACCGGAGGATGGTGCCTTTTTTGCGTTGGAAATGCAAGGTATTCGCCATTAAAACGCCGTCAAGGGCTGGTAAATCTAAATTTTGGGTGTAATCAGCGACCAGGTATTGCATTTTGGGTGCGTTATTCATGAATCGCCTTTGGATTGCATGCGCTTGCTCATTTAACACTGCCCCGTTTATATCTACGGAATAGATCGTCCCGGTTGGCCCGATGAGCTCTGCCAGCGCCAGTGTAAAGGCACCGTTTCCCGAACCAAATTCTCCCCATTCTCCACCTGGTTTCGGGATTCCTTTGGATAATAATTTGAGGTGGTCAGTATGGTCCATGTTAAATCATCTGAAGTACTTGTATCGCAGAATTTTAAGTGTATTGTAGCCTAGCCCACTTCGACAAGCTCAGTGCAGGCTCCCTCGACCTTGCTCAGGACAGGTCTTGTGGGCGTTAAAAAAACAGCCGGGCGTGAGGGGGCACGCCCGGCAATCTAAGGAGGGCCACCGGCACTATCTCCGGTGACGAGACACCTGAATACCAGTAAAAGGGAGGGCAGATGTCTATATATAATAATATACACCAATTTGGTCTTATTTGCATTAATTATATATTAGAATTTTTAATCAACCCTCCTCATTCTCATCGATCCCAAAAATATCCATCCAATCCTCAACCTCTTGCGGGCTAAGTTCATTTTGTGATTCTGGTGGACTTTCCGCTGATTCACCCAAAACCTCCATCAGCTGCTGGGCAAAAACTTCGGAAGAAACGACCTTCGAGCGTAAATTCCGGGCATTAACCTGTACCTCCCGATCAGAGCTCACCACAGTCCAATTGCGCGCCTCACCCCCCAGGCGTTTCAACTTATTGTGAATGGCCCGGTCAGCTGTCCCCCCTTCCCGGACAAATCTGGCCACCACGCTCCCGTAATTGCGCGCCACGGGGTATCCAGGTGGCGCATTATCAAAAAACACTTCCACCTGCTTCCGGTCGATTCGGCAAAATTCTTGCAACATCTTCACCAGTTGGATCTCATCATCTAAATCTTGGAGGCTCAGTCCTGGAATCTTGGGAATCAAGTTATGACCATCGATAACATACGGCATCGCAGTTTCCTCACCATTTATTCACCAGCGGATTACCCCTACGATCAATTATCCCATGACCTTCACAAGAGATAAAGGGAATAGCTCCACAGCTGCTGGACATTGTATCCAAATTCAGCCTCCGTCAACGAACACTTTGTGCTATGATTTGTGGCGTGACCCGGCTGGTGAATCGAATTTCTTTCTCAAAGGCAACCTGAACTCATGAGACATTGGAAGCGATTATTTTACTATTTGATCATCAATGTAATCGTCTCCGCCTGTACTGTTTTTGCAGTACTCACCTACTGGGAACGCACCCACCCTGAGATGCCAATACTGAGTCAGGTCAATCCTTTTGTTCTAATCACACCGATGTCTCCCCGGGCATTGTTTCCAACCTATGAACCGGAAGAGGTGACGTTAGAGAATACACCAGAAGCGGTGGATTCAACCGAATTGCCAGCCGCGACACAGGCCGCGGAAACGCCTCAGGCTGCGATCGAGTACACCGTCCTAACCGGGGATACATTGGGAGCAATCGCGGTCAAGTTCAATATCACCGTGGCCGAGATCACAGCAGCTAATGAAATAGCGAATCCTGATGCATTAGAGGTCGGACAGGTGTTGATCATCCGCCGACCCTTTGTAGCTCTACCCACCCAAACTTCTCTTCCAGCTGAAGATTTACCTGAGGAACCAGATCCTGGCAGTGCCACCCCGGCCTCAATCCCAACCAACACTCCCCCACCGCCCACTGGGGAAGCACGAGTGATCATCGATAGCGTGATCGGTTCTGGAGATCTCGCCACGGAGCGCATTTACCTTGACAGGATCGGACCTGGCGAGATCTCCCTGGCTGGCTGGCAATTGGTGGATGAAAATGGGGAGACTTTTATTTTTCCTCAATTCACCCTCTTTGAAAGGGGTGGTGTATATATTTACACCCGGAGCGGACCTGCCACTGCAGTCACATTATATTGGGAGCTGGACCACGCAGTCTGGGAATCAGGTGAGACGGTGATCTTGCTTGATAACCAGGGAGAAGAACACGCCTCATTCCAGATTCCGTAAGCGCCTAATTTCAAGAAACGTTTTCCTCTTTCAACCAAAATTCCTTTTCACTACATCGATCACAATTAGAAGTAAGCCGCAATTTACCCAACTTTAGGTTCATTCCAAAATTCTCAATTTCCCATGCCCAATTACTCTGTTGAAGAGATCATTCGCCGAGCGATGCAAGACGGTAAATTTGATGATTTACCTGGTAAAGGCAAGCCTCTTCAACTTGATCAAAACCCCCACGAAGACCCAGAATGGCGAGCAGCTCATTACATCCTGAAAACTGGGGGGTTTTCCCTGCCCTGGATAGAATCGCTCAATGAAATTGAGACCAATCTTTTGAATGCACGCAGTGCACTCACCCAGGCCTGGAAATGGCGGAAGGGGGCTAATGGTGATCAATTCGAATCCCAATTATTAGAGACACAATGGGATCGATCTGTGGGCACCTTCCAAGAGCAGATCGAATCGATCAACAAACAAATTCGATCCTTCAACCTTGAAGTTCCCAACGTCCGCTTTCAGCTGCCGTTATTAAATGCCGGTCAGGAGATTGAGCGGATCACCGGATCACCTCAATCTTGAGCTGAAGTGTTGCGTTCCCAGGCTGCATCTGATAAACTACTTTCCAAAGGAATCTAAATGCCGCAAGCTTTATACAGCAAATGGCGTCCGCGCCGTTGGGACTCTGTGGTTGGTCAAGATCACATTATCCAGACCTTGCGCAACGCCGTATCCAGCCAACATATTGTCCATGCTTACCTGTTTGCCGGTCCGCGCGGCACAGGCAAGACAAGTAC
>JBEQLH010000247.1:2842-4956 GCA_040326075.1 Anaerolineales bacterium | reverse complement strand
GTTGGAAAAACGCTCGAAGGAGCTTTGCTCGCTCTCGAAAGAATGGAATTGGCTGCACAGATGTATTACCTGGCATCCAATCTGGGAAAGGTGATCACTTTACCCGAGGCAGAGGAAAAGCATTTAAACACTATTGGAGAGTAGATACGATTCTGATGGACAATATGAACTGATAATATGTACTCAGTTTATCTGGGGGTAACAAGCACAGGAAGTCATAATGTTTATCAATCAACAGAAACTAAATGGGGCAGACTAAAAATTAAGTCTGCCCCATTATTTATCCCAGATCTAGGTCCGGAACAGGTGATCTTGAATGAGGCACTCTATTGGTTAGCAATCGCTCCCCATGCAGTGAGCAATCCGACGATACTAAATCCTATTACCCGGAGAAGATGAGCAAGCGAAACACCATCGACCGATTGTATTCCCATGTATACTCCGGATGCCCAGAATGAACCCATAGCCAGAATTACAAATGCCCAACGAGGAAATGAACCATAATCAGAAATTTTCATCGTTTTATCCATCCTTGTTTTCGTTATTCACACTACTTCAATTTACCGGCTGCTTCTAACGAATTCATTATCCTTGGGTCGGACCTGGGGTCCCTTTCTCCTGTGGGGTCACCTATCAGCTCAGAATCAACCGCGCTCGCTTGAAGCGGGCTATCGCTGCCAGAAACAACCCCAGATCCAACACAAACAGAACGGTCATGATGATGAGAATAATCTGCGTAGGATTGGCAGCCGCCACAAGTTCTTTCAACAGTTCCCTACCATCCGGCACCACATTAAGCAGTAAGAGCGGTATCATTTGCAGAAACACGAGGGGGAACAGAGTCGCTGACATCAGGGTCTGCTGAGCCCCCTGTACCGTCGCCGCTCGCAGTGAAATCAGGACGCCAAGGTATGCCACGAGACATGCCAAGAGCAGGCTCAAAACCACATTGGTTAGAGCCATAGTCGGGGTGTAGAACAGAACCTGGCCCTCCCAGTGGGCAACGTTTACCATCACCAAGCTCACGAGGTGAAGTGTCAGCGTTATCACCCATGCATAACTCACTGACAAAGCGACTTTGCCGAACAGGATAGCCCGGTCCGGCAGGCGGCTGGCCAATAACGTCCCCAGCGTGTGCCGTTCCCGCTCACCGGCAAAGGATTCGGGAATCGTCATCCCCACCAGCATCATTGGGATGAATACAGAGGCCAGGAGCGACCAAGGCCCCTCTACCAAGGCACGTCCGATTTGTAAGGGAAGATAGATGCCCATCATCACCACTGGGATTAGCAGGCTCAATATGGTCTTGGTTAGACTGCCCTGGTAACGGATCAGCGCTTTGCTCTCCTTCCACATTACGGTCAAAACATCGGCGATCATCTCTCTTCCTCCATCAACGTCAAGAAAACTTCTTCCAGGCTGGCTTGGCCCCGGCGAACCTCTTCCACCTGGACGCCTGCACTCACCACCAGGCTGACCAATGGCGCAACGTCCGCATCTTCGTGCAGGTCAATGACCAGGTGCTCGTTTCGCACTCCAGCGGCAACTACATCAGGGTGCGCTCGCAGCAGATTCAGCACGTTCTCATTTAACCCACGCCCGAAGATCTCTACGTGGTTGCCGCCGGCTCGCGCTCGCAGCTCATCGGGATGGCCAGCCGCTACCAGCTTTCCCTCGCGAATCACAGCCACCTGGCTGCACAAGCTCTCTGCTTCCACCATGTTGTGGGTGGTCAGGAGGATCGTCACCCCTTCGCGGGCGACCAGGGTTTCCAAATCGTCGCGGACCGCCGTAGCAGCCACCACGTCCAGCCCGGCCGTCGGTTCGTCCAGTAAGATCAGCAGCGGACGGTGAAGCATCGCCCTGGCCAGGGCCAGTTTTTGCTTCATCCCTCGACTCCAAGTCCCGACGCGCTCCTTTCGTCGTTCCCACACACCCATGTAGGTCAACAATTCCCTGGTACGAGCTTGTCGTTCGGAGGCCGGTAAACGCCAGACCCGACCGTAGAATTCCAGGTTGTCCTCTGCGCTCAATTGCTCGTAGAGACCGTGGTGTTCGAGTAATGCTCCGGTGCGGGTGCGGATCTCGTCCGCCTGCGTCTGGGTATCGAAGCC
>JBEQLH010000247.1:0-2742 GCA_040326075.1 Anaerolineales bacterium | reverse complement strand
TCGGCAAGGTCATAGTCGAATAGATATCGCACCGGGTTAGTGATTCCAGCCAGCAGTACACCCCTGCGGCACAAAACACGGAACGCTTCCCTCCACACAGGTCGTATGTCAGGGACGAAGATATTGGATACCGGGTGGACGATGAGGCCAAAGCTCTCGTCGGAGAACATCGAAAGGTCAGCCATGTCACCCTCAACGGTAGTCACGGGCAGCCCGTGGCGATCAGCGACGAGGCGATCCTGCTCTAACTGTTTAGGAGAGTTATCAAGTACGGTTACCGTTGCTCCGGCAGCAACCAGGATCGGGCCTTGTTGCCCTCCGCCGGAAGCCAGGCAGAGGACATCAAGACCTTCCAAATTTGGGTACCATTCCCTGGGGATCGGCCGCGTGGGTGTCAATACTATTTCCCAGTGCCCTTGTTTCGCGGCCGCGATCACTTCTTCCGTGACCGGAACAGTCCATTTATTTTTACTTTCAACTTCTTTGTCCCACGCAATTCGATTGTGCTCTCTTATATCCATATCACGTCTCCTGGACACCCCGCGAACAGTGCAGCGTGAACAATTGCAGGATGTTTCTTGCCATATGAATTGGGCCTTGTGCTCAGGTCATGACGCACCGCCAAGGATAGCCTGTTAGATCTAGGAATGCTGCCATAACCTTGAACTTATTCTAACTTATACTTTAATCACTAATATTGTTTAGAGCGGCTGCGGTATGTGGCTACTACGATAATGAAAAGGATTGCAATGGCAACCGAACCCAGCAGAACTACCAAGCCGCCCAGGATCGCAGCTGTCGGTCTGGCGACTATGTTGAATAGCTCCCAAACAATATTTGCACCAACTGCCACGACGACTTTTGGTGCTGTTTTTCCGGCCTGATAATGGCAAGAAAAGGTGTACGTCCCGGGTTCTGTCACGGAGATGCTCAACAAATGAACGCCGACACGTTCCCGTTCTTTTGTGGAATATGTATTGCCTTCGATGTATTCCGGGCTGACACCAACTTCCTTTCCGGTTGTCTCTGAAATCAGGGTGCAAATCAAAGAAGGGGGTGTTTTCGTATTGATGTATTGCACGCCATCAACCAGACTGCGATACTCGTAGTAAACGGCGTAGGCGCCTTTCTTGGGAAACGTGATATCGGCGGAACCAGGCACGATAACCTGGGTCATGTTATGGATGTCAATTGTCTCTAGTGCGCCTGGAAGATTGGGGAACCCGCTGTAGATAATCCCTGTCGTGATCAAACAACCGAGTACGGGAAAGAGAGCAGCCAGGCAGTAGTACCAACGGTTGGGTTTTGTTTTCTGGTTATTCATTTTCTAACCTCCTGATCACTTATTGTTTGCTTTCCAATCGTTTGACTTCCAGTAAGGGTAGACCCAGATCGCGGACCTTGGCCAGCAAACCATGGAGAGCAGCCTGGTCAGCCACCACGCCGATCAATACCGTTTCAGAGTTGGATTGCGGTGTGACTGCTAAACCATCAAACCACTCAGACCACTTATATTCGAGATTTCCTTTCACCCTGATTTGATAAAGTGCGGGTTTGTCAAATTCTCGCCCATCAGTCATCATGTATGCCTCCTGGTGAATGACTTGTTCCAATCCCGGTGGGTGTGAAACAGGTCAACTGCGTACATAGAATAGCCATCAACAGGATGAGTTGTCATCACCCAATTTGGGTGATTAGGGTAGGTGATTTTGACAGACCGCTAACCTGCAGGGAGACACAAAGAAGAGATAAAAAAACTCCACCTGTTTGGTGGAGGGAGAGATGCAAAAGCCAGTTACAAACGGACTATAACAATTCAATCTCCTGGGCTCTTTGTACTGCCTCTTGGCGGTTGTGAACATTTAATTTACTGTATATATTCTTGATGTGTGTGCGAACTGTGTTTACGGAAATGGTGAGTTCCTCTGCGATCGCAGTGCTTGACAAGTGGGTTTTCAAAAGCCTTAAAACCTCAAGTTCCCGCTCGCTTAGAGGTTCGACCATTGATTCATGAGATGCGCTCCTCGGTCCAAGCCGGTCTTTTGTCTCCAAATCCAATGCTGACAGCAACTTTTCAGCGTAGCCCACCGCTATCTCCTGCACGACTGCCTGTCTCAGCATTACCCCCATGGGTATCCCCTCATCTATGAAGGTGCGCTCAAATCCTTCAGGCTCGGCGAGCGCCAGCGCGCGTTCTAGTGGAGTCAGGGCTAGATCGATCTTACCCTGTGCTTGCAGGGACATTGCCTGCAGAACCAGAATCTCGATCATATAACTCATCGCTTTTGCTGTCTCTGCTACCTCCAACAGCCGCGGCAGCAATCCCGCGGCTTGATCAAACTCTCCTTGGGCAATGAACACTCGTGTTAGAACAATGTATCTGAACAGGTACTGGAAGCTGAGTCTATCGTCAATCCTCAACCCACTCTCCTGCACCCAGCAAGACACATTCTCTAGATTCCCGTGCGCCAACCAAAGGCGTACCTGCTGTGATTCCACGTGGAATCCGTGCCAGGGTGACACAGTGCTCGCAATCCGTTTACCATTCAGGATCGCCTCGTATGCGCCATCAATATCTCCATTCGCCTGTAGAACCTTCGCTACTTCAATGTAGCTGGAAACTAAGAAATCTGCTTGCCCCCATTGCTTGCAAAGTTCTAAACCTTCTCCCGCAAAGTGAGTAGCTTTCTCCAGGTCGTTCCATTCGCGCAGTACAGCACTCAATCGTGTATAAGCATATCC
>JBEQLH010000003.1:26855-40531 GCA_040326075.1 Anaerolineales bacterium | reverse complement strand
GTGCGCGAAGCCAATGCGATCGCTGACGAAGTTCGCCGGCGTCTCATGGCGTTGGATGGGGTCAGTGATGTGACCATCCATATCGAAGCAGAACACCAGGCGGAACAGGACGCGGCTGACCTCGTGGCTACGGTCAAGCACGCGGCAGCTGAATTAGGATTGACTGTTCATGAGGTATGGGTCCATCGCTATGATGAAGACCTTTACCTGGAAATGCATGTCGGCGTCGATCCACTTTTGACCCTTGGCGAAGCTCACGAGCTGGTCGATCAACTCGAGCGCGATACCCAAAAACGTCTACCCGAAATTAAATGGGTTCACACACATATCGAGCTGGCAACCGGACGGGTGCAGCAAGCGAGCGAAGAAACTATCCAAATAACGAGTGAAGTTCGCCTGGAAGTAGAACGGGCAGTGGCTGAGATTTCCCATCTGTCCAACCCGCACAACATCCGTATGCACCGCAATCCCGCTGACGGGAATAATATTTATATGTCCCTCGAATGCACCGTCGCGCCTGAGCTGCCAGTCACGCAGGCACACCAGCTGGCCTCTCAGCTCGAAGGTGAACTGAGCCGTCGTCTGGTCGACGTTGCCGATGTATCTGTTCACCTTGAACCGCATGATCAGGTGTAATTCAACCCCTTAGCTAATAAAAATGCATCCGGCAGCTAGACTGCCGGATGCACAGGGGAGGAGCAACACAGCTCACACAGGGAATGTGTCCAGCTGAGTTACTTGATGAGGTTACACCGCTTCTACAGCTACTATGGGAAGCGTCTCCTGGGGAACCAGGATCAACATGACCAGGTAAATCAGCACCAGCGCTCCCGGAAATCCCAGGAATGCCCCAAAGATGAAGAGCACACGCACCAGCGTCGGGTCAATATCGAAGTACTCTCCCAATCCCCCACAAATACCACCAAGCATACGGTTTTCACGCGAACGGTAAAGTTGTTTATATTGCGCAGACATTTTTTTCTCCTGTTTATCTTGTTCTATTATGATCTACGCAAAATCTCGCTTTAGGTTGCAAAAAAATCCCGCAGGAGATAAATACCTGCGGGATGATTACGAATCTGGGAATTATTTTAGTTTACACCACACGTGCTGCAGGCGTGCGTGCTGCAGGAGGTGCAGGCGGGAGCGCTTTGGGTGATTGCACGTCCGTCAGAATGGGCGAAAAACAGCGATAACATGCGGGAGGTATTCTCACCCTGGCAGTCCTGGCAGGCGATGGGCGTATCAGCATTGCTTATCGAGCGCAGGGCGTCAAACTGGGTGCGGCAGTCGTTGCATTTATACTCATAAAGGGGCATGGTCGATCCTGTTTACCAACAATATTGCGGTCATTTCGACGAGATGAATTAAGTATAGCATAGAGCGCCATATGGTGTAACGAAAAAATTGTGCCAACTCACCCCTCCAGCAAATGCTGAGTGCTCCAGAGCGGCAGGGTGGGGCGCGCTCTGGAGGGCAGCACGCCGGGCGGGGCGTTGTAGGACGCGTTGCTGAACATCCACTGGCTCAGGAGCTGTTCGCTGACCCCGAATGGTTCCAGCAGGGTGGTGGCTGCGCGCAGCAGAAGTTCACTGTAGCGCTCAATATCCACGCTGTCCGGGTCTGGGTGCCCTGGCAGGTTCCAGGGGTAGACTCCTGGCTCGCCGCGCGTGTAGAGGAATCTGACTCGTTCACCAGGGCTGGTGGATTTGCCTGCGGCCTGCAGCTGTGCAACGGCGCGCGCCACCGGCGAAGGAGTGCGGAATTCATCCAGGGCGCGGCTCAGCTTCTGGGCGACCAGCAGCTGCTCCAGGGGCAGGCGACCATTTCTCAGGGCGGCCAGCTTACCGCGCAGCAGGGCGAGTATTTTGGGCAGCTGCGCATCGACCGGGTTGTCCCGGTAGACCTGGGCCAATTCATCCAGTATCTCGGCTTGAGTATGAGCGATAAAGGGTGGGGTGTCCCGGCGCCGGGCTTCGATACCGCGCACCTTGACCGAACCATCCTGGAAGACCCCGAAATAGCGGTTGGCGACCGGCACGCGCGCATCCAGCCGGGAAGACAGGAAAGCCAGCCAACGGTAAACACCCTCCAGCGCAATGGGCAGACCGGTGCGCTCGCTGATCGCTTCCAGCACCGGTTGGAAATCAGCGACCTGGGAGGTACCGGGCCTGGCGATCCACATGCCATCTACGTAGAGGTGCAGTACGTTGAAGCCCAGGTCTTCGGCGGCCTCCTTGGCGCGCAAGAGCGCTTCCCGGCCGTAAGCGGTTACCGCCTCATGGGCCTCGATGCGTCCGAAACGGGCGTTCTTGTAGCCCAGGTAGCCGAAACAAGTCACCAGGAGCCATTTGTGGGCCGAAGCGCGCGCCTGGTAGGCCTTGCGCTGCGGGTGCCAGACCGGCAGGGTCGCCAGGCGGGTCTTGAGCTCCAGGCGTTTCTCCAGGAGCGGGGCCAGGGTTTGCGGCACCAACCCCGGTGGTTGTGGATCGCCTGGAGCTCCCAATTCAGGTGCCGCATCTGCGATCGCCCGGCTGGAGCCGACCGTCTCCGGAGAGATGTTGAAATGCACCATGATGCTGGGGTACATGGAAATGAAATCGACCTCGGCCACATCGTAGTGCAGGCCGATCGTGGGCTGGTAGACTAAACCGCCCTGGTCGGAGCGCATCAGATCTAAGAGGGTCTTGGGGCGTTCGGCTTGCTGTTTGTGCCAGGGAACCAGGATCCCCTGGCGCAGGGCGGTGAGCATCTGCATGGCGGAAATTCCGCTGCCTGGCGAGACGCGGGCGGCAGTTTGTACCGGCAAGGAGGTGACGCGGGACAGTTCATAGATGCCGTGCATACCGTAGTCGTGGAAGAGCATGGCGTTGTAGCGGTCGATGTGCCAGCGCCCGAAGAGGTGCACCTGCCGCCCCTGGTGGACGACCTGCCCGTAAGAGAAATAGGTGCGCTCCGGCCGGTGGGCAGGGGCGAGACTTTGTTCGCGGTTGAGGGGCAGTGCCAGGTCAGCGTGGTGGGAAAGGTCTAACAGGTGAGGCATCAGCCAGGTATCGCCCCAGGAGGTGAGCAGCAGGTCAGGGTCGTGGCGGTTGATGATGGAACGCAGTCCGATCAACAGGGGGCGGACGGGCCTCAACGGCAGCCGGTAGGTGAAGTGCTCAAAGCTGAGGGAGAGTTGGGTGGGGGAGGCGCGGGCCGGGTCATTGTCCGGCTCGAGGCGCAGGATGCGCAGCGGTGGGGGCGCCGGGTCCAGTTCCCAGGGGGAATCGAGAGCCGCGATCTCCTTTACCTGGCCGTTATCGTCAACCTGCACCCGGCAGCGAGCCAGTGGGAAGACATGGTGGTCCGCGGCATAACGCAAGGTGAGCTGTACATCGGCATCGTAATAGGTCAGCTCTGGGAAATTCTGCACCACCTGCTGGAAGAGGCGCGGCTGGAGCGCAGGCCGGGCAACCCGGATGGCGAGCACCGTGAGCGGCTGTGGTTGGAACAGGTCGCGCCGTTTGGTCCTGGACAGGGCAACCGTGATGGGCTGCTTCTCCATAAAGCGCCACAGGTCGCGCAGGCGCGCAGCTGGACCAGCGGCATAAAAGGTGATTGGGAAAGCCTGCTGCAGGCGATAACGCTTTCCATCATCGCCCAGCAGCCACAAGATCACCCCGCCCTGGGGATCAGCAAACAGGTCAAGCAACCAGCCAGTGTGTTCCATCCGCAGTCCTGTTCAAGGAGGTTAAATCGATTATAAAATAGAACAGATGTTCTGTACAGGTTTGTGATCCAGGTTGAGGTGGGATACCGCAGGATTGACACCCCTCCTCCCCTGGGTTATAGTTCTCCTCCGTGGAGAAAGTTAAGAAATTAATTCCGATTTGGGTCTTACTCTTGGGGGCATCGGCCTGTAATTTGCCAGGATTGAGCACAAACCAGGATACGCCAGAACCTAGTATCCCACCGACTCAGATATTCACACCCTCAGCGACCAATACTCCCCTGCCCACAGCAACCCCAACCCCGCTCCCGGCGGCACGGGTAGAGATGGGTGACCGGGCGATCTTCTATGGGGATTACGAAAACGCCTTCACTGAATTTGAGACTGCATTGGGGACCAGTTCGGATGGGGATGTTCAGTTCGCAGCGCGCCTGGGAATGGCGCGTACTCACTTCCTGGCAGGTGAGCTGGTCGAGGCGCAGAATATTTTAGAGGATTTGATCGCAAAGGGTGGAGAATCGCTGCTCCTGGCAGAGGCTCATTTTTTGTGGGCTCAGATCGAGGAAGCCCAGGGTAATTATCACTCCGCGGTAGAGGCCTACGGGCAATACCTGGATTTGCGACCGGACGTGATCGATAGCTACGTGTATGAACTGCAGGGCGACTTGCTCTCTTCTGTTGGGGATTACCCAGCGGCGATTACAGCTTACCAGGCTGCGCTAAGATCACCGCGTCTGAACTCTGATCAGGATATTGAACTCAAGATGGCTCTCGCTTATGATTTATCTGGCGACTTAGCAACAGCAATCGTCGCCTACCAGGATATTTATTCCCGCACAGCCAACGATTATCTGCGATCCCGGCTGAATTATTTGCTGGGGCAGGCATATCTGGCAATTGGCGAAACTGAACTTGGACAGGCAGCTTACCTGGATGCGGTGATGAATTATCCTCGGGCTTATAATTCCTACCTAGCCCTGGTTGATCTGGTTGAAGCCGGTATTCAGGTTAACGATTTCCAAAGAGGACTGGTGGATTATTATGCCGGCCAATATGCCGTGGCGATCGCGGCATTTGACCGCTATATGCAGACTGATCCCTTAGATGCACCCATAGCTTTGTATTACAAGGGACTTTCACAGAGCGCCCTTGGCGAACACCAGGAAGCGATCGATACTTGGGATGAAATTATCCAATCCTACCCAGATGCAGATGTGTGGGATGATGCCTGGGAGCAGACCGCTGAGGTCCTCTGGTACCAGGAAGCAGAGTATGAGCAGGCTTCCCAAACCCTATTGGAGTTTGTTGACCAGGAACCCACTCATCCGAGCGCAGCTGAATTCCTTTTCCAGGCTGCCAGGATTGCAGAGCGCGGTGAACGCCTTGAACAGGCTGCCAGTATTTGGGAGGAGGTGGCTTCCGAATACCCGGGTGCAGAATCGGCTACCCGGGCGCTTTATCTGGCAGGAATCACCCGCTATCGATTAGCAGATTATATCGCTGCCAACGATCTCTTCCAGCACTTGTTGGCACTTTCTACTGATCCAGAAGAGCGTTCAGCAGCCTATTTGTGGATGGGTAAATCAAAGCAAGCGTTGGGAGAGCATCAAGCCGCGCAAGCATCTTGGGAACAGGCTGCAGCAATTGACCCCACCGGATATTATAGTGAAAGAGCGAAGGATATTTTAGCGGAGCAAGAACCATTCACACCACCGCTTGAATATGATCTCACGTTCGATGTGCAAGCTGAACGACGTAAAGCCGAAGAATGGATCCGCACGATATTTGGCTTGCCAGAAGAGACTGACCTGTCCAATCCTGGTCCACTGTTGGACGACCCGAGATTCCAGAGAGGAAACGAATTCTGGCATTTGGGTTTATACGAAGCCGCGCGAGCCGAGTTTGAAGATTTGCGGATGTCGCTCGAGACCGATCCTCCCAATTCATACCGGCTGGCAAATCACCTGCTTGAACTGGGAATCTACCGACCAGCGATTTTTGCAGCCCGGCAGGTACTGACCCAGGCTGGCATGGATGATGCTGAAACAATGAGCGCACCGATTTACTTCAATCATGTGCGCTTTGGTCCCTATTACCGGGAATTGATTATGCCTGCTAGCCAGGTTTATAATCTTCATCCATTATTCTTAACCAGCGTGGTCCGTCAAGAAAGCCTGTTCGAAGGATTTGTGCGATCCTCAGCTGGTGCGCGGGGCTTGATGCAGATCATACCTGCGACGGGTCAGGAGGTCGCTGCAAACGCTGGCTGGCCGCCCGATTATTCAGATGAGGACCTTTACCGACCATTAGTCAGCATTAATTTGGGTAGCAATTACCTCAATCGACAGCGGGGATTTATGAGCGGCGACCTATACGGTGCTTTGGCAGCTTATAACGCTGGTCCAGGGAACGCAGCAACCTGGAAAGACCTGGTACCTCCAGATCCTGACTTGTACCTGGAAGTGATCCGCTTCAGCGAGACACGCAATTATATACGGGGGATTTACGAGATATTCAGTATTTATAAGAATATCTATGATCGGACGCCTTGATCGATTAATTCTGAGGTCTGATAAGAGTGCAGATTGATACTCTTTTCCCCCTTGCAAAAGATAAAACTGGAATTGGAAATATGGGATAAGGAGCTACATCAATTGGCTATAGTGGGGATTGAGAAGGAGGCTGTCGACCAAGTTGGTACCTTGAATTACTTCATAACCTTGCTAATAATTATCCTTTAGGGCTCAATTGTGCTCTGTGCCTGGGTGGCATCTGGTTCCAAAGAACGCTCGGCGATCAGGAACCACTTCGTGACATTCGCAAATCGATCACTAGCCTTATACAAGGCACCCATCGTTACCCCATTGACACTATTATCTATTCCATAGTTGTAGACTGGATAGAATAATGGCAGCGCGGGGAGTTCAATGCCAAAACGGACCTGGAAATTGTTATATAAGCGGATGCGTTCAGCTAAATCCAACTCAACTCGTGCTTCTTCCAAATATTCACTTGCCTGACGATCATTCCACATGGAATAATTCTGCCCACCTGTAATTTGAGCCTGGTCCCAGAAGGGATATGGGTCTGGGTCGGGGGAATGAGTCAGATTGATATCAACCAGGGCTGCATCATACTCGCGTGGATCCAGATATGAACCAACCAGCTCATCATAATCGACAGCCTGTAAATTTGCTTCCACTCCAATTTGTTCCCAATCATTGGCGATAGCTTGTGCCAATTCCTGGTACTTAGGTTCGTCCGGGTAAATGAAATTAAAGGATAAGGTAAGGCCTTCCTGGTTAGTGCGCACTGGGCCACCAGTAGCGGGGATCGTGTAACCTGCCCCTCGAAGCAGCTGGATGGCGGCATTTGGGTCGTAGCCAATATTTTCAACACCATCGTAATATGCCCAGCTGCCCGGGAAGATTGGACCATGAGCTAAGGTTGCCTGGCCATCATTAAGCTGATTAATTATCCGTTCGCGATCAATTCCCATCAGCAAGGCGCGCCGGATGTCGACCTCCTGGAAATAAGGTACTTCCGGATTATCTAAATTCAAGAAGATTATCGAAAGGAGGGGGACCTGTCCGGAGTGCATATTTAAGTTGGGCTCTTGCAACGCTTCGGAGAGGATATCATTGGTGATCTGGCTTACGCCCAATACCTCTGCCGACTGGTAGGCGGAGATCGCAGAATCTGGATCTGGATAATATCTAACTATGAACTGCTCGATAAATGCAGGATCGGCATAATAATCTTCAAATGCAGCTAATGAGACGCCAATGATTTCCTCGTTTTCGACAAGGAAATGGTCAAAACTGTATGGACCACTGCCAACAGGTTGCATGTTGAATTGGGAGTCCACGATCTCTGATGGGGAAAGGTCACCCAGCAAATGCTCGGGGAGGATACCAAAAGTCAGGTAATCCAGGAATGGAGAATATGGCTCCGGGAGACGAAATTGCAAGGTATGTTCATCAAGCGCTTCAGCTTCGATAGTTTGCCATAATCCGCGAATGTCATCTGGCACAGGTAAATCGTCAGAACTAAGAAGACCGACCGTAAAGAGGACGTCCTTGCTGGTCAATGGCTGCCCATCATGCCATAGAACATTTTCCCGCAATGAGATATTGTAATTATGCCCATCTTGAGAAATGCCCATTGACTCAACCAGGTCATTTATAGGCAAGCCTCGATCGTCGAATCGGAGCAAGCTGCTGAAGATCAAGCGATCAACATCCCGATCAGCTGAGTTCGAATAATCTAAAACTGGGTTAAAACGATTGAATGATCCAATCAATCCTTCGGAATAAACACCTCCAGTGGTTGGTTGGATTTCTGGGGTAACTGGCAACAAAGCAGGTTGTTGGCTCAGCAGCAATACGGCAATAGCTATCAGAGCCAATACAACGATCACGAGTTGCCAAACCATTTTTCTCATAGGTAACAAAAAAGGGCGTTCACCGGCAGGGCCGTGAATCGCCCGTAAAACGGCGAATTAATCGACCTTTCCCACTTCCGGGAATTAGGATTATCCGGTTAAAACGACTGTTGCGATGGCTAAACCGAAGAACACAACACTAATCCCAATCGTGAGACGGAAAAGTGTTTTCTCAACACCACGCCGGGCAGTAAAGATGGTTCCAGAGTCGCCTCCGGTCAGACCTCCAAGGCCAGCTCCTTTACTTTGCAAGATGACGCTAGCTATCAATGCAATTGAAGTTATAATCATCGCAATATCCAAATATCTTTCCACAGATACCTCCGAGAGGGTTCCTAAAATACTTATCTAAGCAGGCGGATTATACCTTCCGTTATATCTTTCGTCAAATAGCTATATGAATGAATTCATCATCAACCTGCATATGCATACGACCTACTCTGATGGCTCTGGGACACATGCGGAGATTGTCCAGGCGGCTTTACTTGCCGGTTTGGATGCTGTCATCACGACCGATCATAATGTTTTGGTGAACGGTCCTGCGGGATATTATCAGGATGGGGAGCGTAAGGTGTTGCTCCTGGTGGGTGAAGAGGTTCACGACCAAACCGCGATGCCTCAAAAGAATCATTTGCTCGTTATTGGAGCAGGACGCGAGCTGGCGGCGCTGGCAGGCGAAACCCAACGCTTAGTGGATGGTGTCCTGAAGTCCGGCGGTCTGGCATTTATCGCACATCCTGTTGACCCAGCTGCTCCAGCTTTCGGGGAACCAGATATCTCCTGGGAAAAATGGGAAGTTAAGAACTTCAACGGCATTGAATTATGGAACGCGATGTCTGAGTTTAAATCCCTTTTGAAGGATCATCTTCGCGCAGTATTCTATGCATTCAATCCAAAACTGGTTGCCCAGGGACCATTCCCTGCAACATTGCAAAAATGGGATGAACTCTTAACGAATGGAAAGCGTGTGGTAGCGATCGGAGGCTCAGATGCACATGCGTTTCATGTGTCTTTAGGACCCATCCGCAGGACACTTTTCCCTTATGAGTTCCATTTTCGGTCTGTGAACACGCATATAATATCTGACCAAACCCTGGATGGTGATTTTGATCGTGACCGCCGCTTAATCCTGGATGCTCTCAGTAATGGGCATGCTTTCGTTGGGTATGATCTGCCAGCGCCTACTCGCGGATTTCGATTCAGCGCTCAGGGAAAAGATAGCGTTGCTTGGATGGGAGATGAAATTGTGGTCAAGGAAGGCGTAACATTACAAATCCATCTTCCTCAGCGTGCAGAATGCCTTCTCTTAAAGGATGGTAAGGTGATCAAAACATGGCATAAACGCGAAATATGCACCCATATTACCTCTGAGGCTGGGGTTTACCGGGTAGAGGTTTATATCAATTACCTGAGCCGTCGCCGGGGATGGATTTTCAGCAACCCAATTTATGTTAAAGATTAAGAAGTCGAATTACTATTAAGAACCCCCCAAGGGGTTTATCCACCAAATCTACCGAGGTATTATGGAATTTAAACTACAGGCACCATTTGAGCCGACAGGGGATCAGCCGGAAGCTATCCGCCAGCTGGTGGAGGGTATTCAAGGTGGTTTTCGCGACCAGGTATTGTTGGGTGCCACAGGGACCGGAAAAACTTACACCATTGCATCAATCATTGAGAAGTTTCAAAAACCCACTCTGGTGATGGCACACAATAAAACCCTGGCCGCGCAGCTCTATGCTGAGTTTAAAGACTTCTTCCCAGATAATGCGGTCGAGTACTTTGTATCCTATTACGACTATTACCAACCTGAAGCATATGTCCCCCGGCACGATCTGTTTATTGAGAAGGAGACGGATGTCAACGAAGAGATCGAACGTCTCCGCCTGGCCGCTACGACTGCCCTGATGTCCCGGAAAGATGTGGTAATTGTGGCTTCTGTCTCATGCATATATGGCCTTGGCAACCCTGAAACGTATGGTCGCGTGGTGATTAACCTGGAAAGTGGGAATGTCTACCGGCGGAGTGCTCTGTTGAGACAATTGGTAGAAAGTCATTATGAACGTAATGACATGGAGCTGCGCCCTGGAACCTTCCGCGTGCGGGGGGATACATTGGAAATCATTCCTGCCTACCAGGAAAAATTTGGTTACCGGATAACTTTTTTTGGGGACGAAGTAGAACGGATCGTTGAATTCAGCCCTGTCACAGGTGAACTGCGTCAAGAATTATCGTCGGTTGCCATTTATCCAGCCAAGCATTTCATCACCGAAGAGGAGAAATTAAAACAGGCGATCCTGGATATAGAAAATGAATTGGGGGAAAGGATGAATTATTATCAGACTCAGGAGAAGCTGCTTGAAGCCCAGCGCCTGGAACAGCGCACCCTGTATGATTTGGAAATGCTGCGGGAGGTGGGATATTGCTCAGGTATAGAAAATTATTCCAGGCACATGGACCAACGACCTCCTGGATCTCATCCCTGGACGTTAATGGACTATTTTCCAGGCGATTACCTGCTGGTGATAGATGAATCACATATGACGGTCCCACAGGTCAGGGGGATGTTCAATGGTGATCGTTCACGGAAAGAGGTTCTGGTTGATTATGGATTTCGTCTGCCATCAGCGCTTGACAACCGTCCATTAACCTTCGATGAGTTTGAAGAGCACATGGGGACCACGATCTATACCTCTGCTACTCCTGGTCCATACGAGCTCAAGAAAGCTGATCAAATCGTGGAACAGATCATCCGGCCAACTGGTTTGGTCGATCCAGAAGTGGAGGTGCGACCGATCGAAGGGCAGGTGGACGATCTGATCGCAGAGATCCGCCTGCGAGTGGAAGGTGGTGAACGCACGCTGGTGACGACATTGACCAAGCGCATGGCAGAAAAGCTGTCAGATTATCTGATGGAAATGGGATTCAAAGTCCACTACCTGCACTCCGAGATCGACACACTCGAGCGGGTGGGAATCTTACGCGATCTGCGGTTGGGTGTATTCGATGTTGTTGTGGGCATTAATTTATTACGGGAAGGATTGGACCTGCCAGAAGTCTCCCTGGTGGCCATCCTGGATGCGGATAAAGAGGGGTTTCTGCGATCCGATAAAGCGTTGATTCAGACCATCGGAAGGGCAGCCCGTCACGTACGCGGTAAGGTGATCATGTATGCTGACAGAATTACTGATTCAATGGGTAGGGCAATCGATGAAACCAACCGTCGCCGGGAAAAGCAAATTGCTTATAATGAAGAACATGGTATCGAACCGGTGAGTATTATTAAAGCTGTGCGTGATTTGACCGATCAGATGACCGTGAAAGCCGTCGCAGAGGCGAAGGGAGAATACAGGGTTGATGGGGCAGCTACCCTGCCAAAACCAGAAATTAAACAGATCATCACTGAGATGGAAAAACAGATGAAGATAGCTGCCCAGGACTTAGAATTCGAAAAAGCTGCAGTGCTGCGGGATCAGATTTTTGAACTTCGCACCATATTGGCTGAAGAATCAAATCTACCCCCTTGGGAAAAAGTACGCTTATTAGCTGGGGAGGAGTAGAGAGCCGCGCATATCTATAGTCGCTGAAGGGATATTTGTCCTGAGCCCTTCCATTTGAGGATGGGACCTTAAACCATCAACCATCCAAAAGTTGAGATCAAGGACTTACAAAAGCATATTCGCACTGTTCAACGGTAAGCTTTTCTGCAGAGTTTACAAGAATATATTCATTTCTTTCCTGCAATATTTGTAAAATAGTTTCAATGATCAGCGGATCAAACTGAGTACTTGAATTTCTTTTCAGCTCTTTTTTGATTTTTTCAAAGCTCAGGGCTCGCCGATAGGGACGATCAGATGCCATCGCCTCTACCGCATCTGCAATAGCGATGATGCGAGCTTCAATGGGGATGTCTTGTCCTTTTAAGCGATCTGGGTAACCGCTACCATCATACCGTTCGTGGTGATGCCGAACAATTGGAGATAAGTGTTTCAACGAATGAGCCTTTTGCAAGATATCTGCGCCAAGCGTAGTGTGTCTCTGGATGATCATGTATTCTTCTTTTGTCAGGGGGAATGGCTTTAATAAAATCTCATCTGGTATTCCGATCTTACCGATATCATGCAGTAATCCTGCATTCCTGATCAGATCAATCCGTTCCTGAGGCAGACCAAGTTTTTTGGCAATCAAGACTGAATATCGGGTCACATATTGTGAATGTCCTAATGTGAATGGATCCCGTAAATCGATCACTTCAGCCAAGGCTTTCAGCAGGTCTTCATTGAGCTTATTTATTTCTAGGGAACTACTTTCTAAGAGGTTGTTTTTCCCGCGCAGCTCATTCACCATGGTGATTGTTCGATCGATATATTGTTTTACGCTCAGTCGAAGCATGAGGAGAGGGATCAGAATTACAGCCAAACCAATAAGACCGGTTGTTTGATAGCCAAGAATCAGCGCATAGGCGATCAAACCCATAGCAATATAATAGGGAGTCAACCAGCTGAATTTTTCTTTCCAAACCTCCTGAAATGAAATTCCTGCATCGATTTTTATAGCCAGGCCGATTAATACCGTGGTGCTTATAAAGACTATCAGGGCTGAAACCACACAAATTAATAACTGCACAATCAGTGAGTAGGCAGTGAATGATTTTCCAGCCAGTAAGATGATACCGGATAACAGCAAACCTGCTATCATCTGGTTGACGCTGTTGAATACAAAACGGTTCAATGGGCTGTGGTGCTTCATCTTGGCAACTAAGGCGAAGGTCAGAGCCAGTACGACAGCACCAATTGGACCGTAGAGCAAAGTCCCGGCTAAAATTGGAGCTGCGGATGTTGAAACAGATGTGTTCTTCACATAAATATCAATTGACAATCCCTCGGTAATAATCACCATCAAAGCAAATAGTGATAGACCAAACCAATCAATTCCAGTCGTCGGTTGTTCGATAAACATAGATAAGGGAAAGGCGATAATGATCAAAATACCAATAAAGAGGTTGATCAGCCATCCCGGTCGTTTTTTTCCAGCAGGTTGGGGAGATGGGTTTGGATTATCAGATTCCTGGGCTTTTTGAAGTGGTTGTTCTTGGGGCGAGGCAGACATTTCTCTATACTTATTACCATGAACGGTCTCTTCAAATTTAAAAACCTCTTCTGTCAGGGAGATCTCATCACCTGGTTCGCATAGAATTTCAAAGCCCTGGTCTGTATAGATGCAGGTTCGATTTCGTCCATTCAATTTGGAATGATAAAGGGCTGAATCAGCATTATGAATTATCTCGTTGGGCGTTTCAGAAAATCCCATCCGACCTGCGATACCAAAACTCACCGTGACTTTGATCGGCGTAATCCTGGTCGGGATGGAGAATTTTGAGGCGTCGATAGCCGCACGAATATCCTCAATAAGCTGAAATGCTTCATCAGGCTCCGTCTCAGGCATCAGGATGATGAATTCCTCACCTCCAAAACGGGCTACGATGTCGTACTCGCGGACAGAGTTTTTCAGGGCATTTGC
>JBEQLH010000003.1:23023-26755 GCA_040326075.1 Anaerolineales bacterium | reverse complement strand
TCTCCGGATTAATTGATGTGTATACCAGCCCTGACACATACACCACAATAATAAATGAAGCGATATTGAATCCCTGGATATACCATGCATACTTGTGCCAAGCCCAGTCGACCAAATTAGAGATGAGAATTACTACAATGGATGCCTCTGGACCAAGGAAGACAAAAGTAAAGCCGTAGACCAGAAAGCTGATATTGTAATGAGACCTGTTTGTGGTGCCCTCTACTTTGAAGAAAAAAGCTAAGGATGCCAACCCACTTAAGGCCAGCAATGACCAGTGGTTTTGCCAACTGTAATTGAGCAAGAGCCAGACTAAAATCGCGGAGCCGGTGATGATAGTGAGGACTATATAGATTTTGGTTTGCAAGGATAAATCTTTCATCACAATTTCCTTCTACTCAGGAGTTTGTTTTCAGTTCTAGGCTTAGTATGATGATATTGACTCTCTCTGGCCTTCATAAGGAATTCCAAATCGCTAAATTTAATCGATCCGCTAATCTTTGTCAGTATTTGTCAATCGTCCCAGAAAACGCTGTTCCAGGCCACAGAATTCCAGGCTACAGAGTTCCAGGCTACCGAGTTCCAAGCTACTGAGTTCCAGGCGACGGAATTCCAGGCCACTGAGTTCCAGGCCACGCTATCCCACGATACCGGATCGTCACCCGTCCATAATAATTTACTAGCTACCAGTCCAGTATTGGCAGACTCTGATGAAGTACCGGTGACAGCGGCATAAATATCCAGGTATGGATCTCCACCGCCGATGAATCGATCAGAATTAATCAAGCGGTACTTCACCTGATCAGGGGTGAGATTGGGTTCATCTTGGAGCAGTAAGACCACCGCGCCGGTTACCATCGGGGCTGACATGGAGGTGCCGCTCAGACGGAAATATTCTCCATTCATAACCACATGGTCTGGATGTTCTGAAATCCAAATTCCTGGTCCCAAGATGCTGATGATATCTGTCCCTGGGGCGATGATCTCTGGTTTATTGAAACCATCAACTGTTGTGCCATGTGCTGAGAAAGAGGCGAGCGTGTCGTTAGAAATATCAGCTGAGCCGTGTTCGTTGGTGGCACCAACGGTGATGATAAATGGGTCATTAGCAGGTGCCGCGTTGGCAGTGTTGTATCCACTCCCGGAGCCCTTATTGCCGACTGAAGCGACCACCACAATGCCGTTAAACCACAGGATCTCAGCAGCTGCATCGAGAGGGCTGGTGTGATAGGAGCTCTCCTGGGTGGAGTTCACCGACATATTCACCGCGCGGATGTTGTACTTATCTTTGTGATCCAGCACCCACTGCATGGCTCCGATGGCATCAGATTCATAAGCCATACCGGTGTCATCACTAATCTTCAAGCTTACGAAATTCACTTCAGGGGCGATTCCTGCATAAAGCCCGCCCGATCTATATCCACTACCACCGATGATGCCAGCCACGTGGGTACCATGTCCGGTGGCATCATTCACATGTCCGGCATTCGAATTGAATGTGAGCTGTTCCAGGACCCGCGAATCTGGTTTGGCCTTTGCCGGATTCACCTGCAAATCTTTTTCTTGATTGGTTCCGCTGTCAATCACTGCCACCGTAATTCCCTGACCCTTTAGACCCATCTCCCACACAGGTCGCACGTCGAGGGTATCAAGGAAGTAGTTCACTGGAGGTGGGGTATCCTGCGCACTTTCCTTTATAGTTTTCTTCTTTGAACCTTCTACTGGAGCATCTAATGAAACCCAGCGTACATTGGGATCGTTGGCTAAATCCAAGGCTGCCTGTGCAGATAGATGTGCAGCGAAGGCATTGATGATTGGCAATTCCTGGGTGACCACACCGCTCAACTCTGTTATTCGCTCTTCCAGGTTTAGATGATGGGGTTTAACCTGGACAATGACTGAGACTGTCTGATCCGGGGAATCATTCGCGATTTTTACCAATAGGGGGTGTACCATCGCCTCAGCTGAGTTTCCTGGGAATACTGTTGGCGCCAATAGCCCAACCAGTAAAATTAGTGATAATAAAATCTGAGAATATTTTTGCCAGTTCTTCATAATCAAAATTCCTAAATTGTTTTGTTGAATAAATGATTGTTATTACTCATGGTTGCGATGGCATTCCTGTGCATATACGTTGCGATCACAGTGGAGTATGTGCTTTGGTCGGGGTTAATATCCCCATTTGGTCAGTCTCCAAAATGGCGCACACATCAAGCCAGGCTACCCCGGTTGAAGGACGATTTGTTTGCTTCACCCGAGTCGAGCTTGGCATTGCTAATAGAACAAAAACCCCTAAAACGATGCTTAGGATGAGCAGGGTGATGATTATTTTTTGGATGGCTTTCATAAGTTTGCCCCTGTTTTTTCTGTGTTTTGAAAAAAATGAACCCTCAGGTTTTTGGGTGCCTGAGGGATTGATTGGTTAATATTTGCCTAGGCAGCCCGTCCGTCATGCGGCCAATTGGCCGGTTAGATCGTAGCTTTGTGCCCCTGCCTTTCGACAGGTATACCTTTTCTGTGCTACTTTATAAGCCTAGGTAACCCAACTGTCATGTGGCCAAGTGGCCATTTAGACTGTAGTTTTGCGTCCCTGCCTTTCGACAGGTTTGCCTTTTCTGCGCTGTTTTTTTTAGGTTATTACTCCCTGAACACCTCCCCGATAGTGGTCTGATAGTACTTTTAGGCTATATCTGATATAAATAACGCAAGAAAATAACTTTTGTTACACCAAAATATAACCACTATCTTACCAATCTTGATTTACTGCTTCATGCTTGAGCAATTTGTGAGAGATGATCGATATGTGATAAATAGTTGAAAGCAATTATTGTTCTTGTCAATTACCATTTTCTAATCGCTATCATGGAAGAAACATTCATAGCTTCTTCAATTGCTCTTCATAAGATCTTCACATGCATGGGATATCCTATGTCTTGATAAGTGGGAACAACCCAAAAATATTGTAAAAGAAGGAGTATTAATATGAAAAGAACTTGGATTATCGCTGGTTTGTTAGGAATTACGGTATTAGCACTTGGGACTGCAGGTTTAACTTATGCCCGGTCAGAGACACCGCAACCAGTAACACCCCCCGGTTATGGAAACGGAATGATGGGTGGGCGAGGAAACTACGCAGGCATGCGAGGTGAGTACATTACTGGTGAAGAGGGACCTCACCACGATGACATGATCGAAGCATTTGCAGAAGCAATTGGATTGTCAATAGAAGAGGTTGAAACTCGCCTTGCATCCGGTGAAACGATGTGGCAGATAGTTGAGTCAGAGGGTGTATTAATGGAAGAATTTGGTGAAATTATGTCCCAGGTTCACTCTGATTTTATCCAACAAGCGCTTGATGACGGTACCTTGACCCAGGAACAAGCAGATTTTATGGCTCAACGCGGGTCACAACATGGAGCAGGTGGTTTTGGACAAGGTTTTGGTGATTGCATGGGAGATGGTGCATATGGCGGATTTCATCATGGACGTCAAGGTTGGAGGAATACCCCATAAGCAATTAAGGAAATAAAAGAGTTTACAGGTTTTGAAAGACAGTGGGTAGTGGGTTTCCGCTACCCACTGGTGTTGTATAATCAAACTCGTCGATGTCCATTTCAGGTAGCCAATTAATCTCGTTCGTCCATTTCTATCCCATTGTGCTCAGGTTCACTCAAGGTATCCCATGCCGACAATATTAATCATCGAAGACGAAGTCGAACTGGTTAAGGTTCT
>JBEQLH010000003.1:6272-22923 GCA_040326075.1 Anaerolineales bacterium | reverse complement strand
CACACAGTGACTATAGACGGAGAAGATATTGATCTGACCCCAACTGAATATAAGCTTCTAGTTGCTTTGGTCACCCAGCCTGGTCGCGTCTTCAGCCGCCTGCAGCTATTGGAAGCCTCCCAGGGGACCGCCTATGAGGGTTATGAGCGGACAATAGATGCCCATGTTAAGAACCTACGTGCAAAAATTGAACCAGATCCAAAAAATCCCCATTATATTGAGACTGTATTTGGTGTCGGTTACCGCTTCACCAGGGATAAAGGAAGTCAGGTTTGACCTGCTATCCACCCTTGAGTGAGATTCTTAGATAATAATGGTTGAAGTAATATGCGCTTGAGATTTATTCTTGCATTTATCCTGATTGCCCTGGTGTCTGTGGGCAGTGTGCTGGTCATCGCCAGGCAAACCATGCTCCGAGAGGTGCGTGCATATATGTTCCGGGGTGGCATGGCCGGTGTTGAGGGTTTGGTGACCGGTCTTGAAGATTATTACCTTGAACATCGTTCCTGGGTTGGAGCGGATCAATTATTTGCTTTTCCCGGTCAAATGTCAGGTAATCGACGCGGGAACCAGGGAAATCCAGGTGGATTTGGTGGCATGATGGGGGGAATGATGAACCAAAGACTGCGTCTGGCTGATTCCCAGGGGAATCTGGTTATTGATACTGAGCCTGATGGCATAATCGACAGTTTTACAGCGACCGAAATACAGCAGGCTATTCAATTACAGGTCGGGAATGATACCGTCGGATATCTACTTCCTGCGGGAGGTATGAATTTTAATCCTGGAGATGATAACGAATTGCTCAATAGACTGACTAGGGCTGCTTACATCGCAGCTGGGGTAGCAATTGGATTTTCGGTGGTATTGGCACTCATACTCAGCACGCGCCTGATTAAACCAGTTCGCGCCCTCACACAAGCGGCCACAAGCCTGTCGGAAGGGGATTTGACAAGGCGTGTTGAAGTACATGGCGAAGATGAACTGGCTATCCTGGGTCAAACATTCAATCAAATGGCAGCTGCTTTGGAAAATGCAGAGGAAACTCGCCAGGCAATGACCGCAGACATTGCCCACGAACTTCGCACCCCTTTGGCGATTCAAAGAGCGCATGTGGAGGCTTTGCAGGATGGAGTTTACCCGGTTACAGATGAGAACCTGCAGCCGGTGCTCGAACAAAATATTTTACTTACCCGTCTTGTGGAAGACCTGCGTACCCTAGCCCAGGCGGATTCCGGTCAGCTGCAGCTCGAAAAAATCCCAACAAATTTTCTCTCGCTGGTAGAAAGAATACTCGACCGGTTTAAACCACAAGCGGAGGTTCGCAACATAAAGTTGCAGTTTTCATCCCAAGGCGAATGCCAACCACTCAATCTCGACCCAGGACGCATGGAGCAAATACTGGGTAATTTGATCTCCAACGCAATACGGTATACCCCAGATGACGGTTGGATAAAGGTTATCCTGGAATGTTCTCCAGAACGGGCAACTTTATCGATCCAGGATAGTGGACCCGGGATTCCTGATGAATCACTCCCGCATATTTTTGAGCGCTTTTACCGCGCCGATCAGAGCCGCAGCCGCATAAAGGGTGGCACTGGATTGGGATTGGCGATCGCTCGCCAGCTCACGGAAGCCCATGGAGGGATTTTGACTGCTGCCAACAATCCTGACGGAGGCGCACTATTCAAATTAACCCTCCCTTGTGGGGTCGGTGGGAGTAACCACGATAATGGTTAAGAACAACGTAACCCGCATCCTTGACTCGCATGGGATCTCATACCAGGCTTTCGATCTGCCACCTGAGAAGCTTGGCGCGCTGGAAGCCGCGAATATCCTGGGAGTCGATCCCGAATTGGTTTATAAAACGATCGTGGCCATTCGTGAGGCAAGAGGAAAACCCATCCTGGCGTTGGTCCCAGGTCATAGTGAGTTGGATTTGAAAGCTTTGGCCCGAGTTTTGGGAGAAAAGAAAGTTTACCTGGCAACGCATAAGCAGGCTGAAAAAATAACCGGATTGAAAACAGGAGGTATTTCGCCCCTGGCGTTGATAAACCGTGGTTTTCAGATTGTGGTAGATCTGTCAGCCCAATCGTTATCAGAAATATACATCTCAGGAGGGCAGCGGGGATTGAATATCCTTATACCAACTGAGGCGCTGATCACATTGACCGATGCCAAAGTTGGTGCAATCAGCCGGATAAGTTGACCAAAAAATACCTTCTGGCTTGTCTGGATTACACTTTAATCTTATAATCTATTTAATATAGTCTTCAGGGAGAAGGATATGAGCGATCAACCTCAATTGGGTGGACCCATCATTCAGTGCCGGGATGTGCATAAGTGGTATGGTGATTTCGAGGCATTGCGCGGCATTTCTATGGAAGTTAACAAGGGTGAGGTGATCGTTATCTTTGGACCTTCAGGTTCGGGGAAATCAACTTTCATCCGTACACTTAATCGGTTGGAGGAACATCAGAAAGGGCAAATCATCATTGATGGCATCGAACTGACCCGGGATGTGCATAATATTGAAGCAGTACGCATGGAAACTGGGATGGTGTTTCAACAGTTTAACCTGTTCCCACATTTGAATGTCATAGAAAACATCACCCTGGCGCCTGTGCGAGTTCGCAAATGGGATAAGTCGAAAGCAGAAGAAATTGCTAAACAATTATTGGAGAGAGTTGGCATCCCAGAGCAGGCTGAAAAGTATCCGAACCAGCTCTCCGGTGGTCAGCAGCAAAGGGTGGCTATCGCTCGGGCATTGGCCATGCAGCCCAAGATTATGCTGTTCGACGAGCCAACTTCTGCTTTAGACCCAGAGATGATTAAGGAAGTCTTGGATGTGATGATCGAATTGGCAGAGACCGGCATGACGATGGTGGTCGTATCTCATGAGATGGGATTTGCCAGGGGGGTGGCAGATCGCATGTATTTCTTTGATGAGGGTTTAATCATTGAAAGTGCATCACCACACGATATATTTAATAATCCACAGGAGGACCGGACCAAGCTGTTCCTATCCCAAATTCTATCCCACTAAGAAGATCATTTGTTCTCCACCAGGATAGGCTGCTGTTTTGGTGGCTATCCAATATTCCCTTAAAGCAAAACAAAACAATCCATAAATCGATCCGGATCTTGTGAGCCTGGTATTCGACTAAGAAATGGGTCAGGGTGTGATTTCACCAATTTCTTTTCCATTCACCACGACCTGGAATTCTCCACTGGTGTAAACTCCCAATGGGACCATTGTTTCAAAAGGTTCCAGAACCTGGATACAAATTTCATCTGGAGCTGCAAGAGAATAAACATCGACCTGGATATTATTCCTGTCATCTGCTTCGGACACAACAACTCGAATATTATGGCAGGGGGTGGGCAGTGCACCAGAGATTCTTAAAACAAACTTTGGTATGTCACTTTCCAATATAACGATATCAGTCCTATCAAGAAAGACTTCTCCCCGCACCAGGTTGTTATCACCTGCAGTTGGTTCCCAAGGCGCTGGGGTAGATTGGGGAGGTGTGGTATGCGTCCCGAGATCAGGTGAATATGATCCAAGGCATGCTGATAATAAAATGCAGCCTAGTACGATGCAAAATCTAAACAGGTTCCGAATGACCATATCCATAGAATTAGAGGTATTCGATTAATCTTTGCTTCATTGATTAACCTTTGATGACTGCAACTGGGCGCAGGCGAGCGACTTTTCGCGCGATGCCTGCTCCAGCCACGGTCTCGACAACTGCATCGACATCCTTGTATGCCTGGGGTGCTTCTTCAGCCAACCCAGCCATCGAGCCAGCACGAATGTGGATACCCTGGGCCTGAAGTTCTTTGTGTAGATCTTCACCCCAAACAGTTTTCTTGGCTTTACTGCGACTCATCGTGCGGCCCGCACCATGGCATGTAGATCCGAATGAGCGTTTCATACTCTCCGGTGTGCCCACTAATACCCAAGATGCGGTCCCCATGCTTCCTGGAACTAAAACAGGTTGGCCAATTGACCGGTATTCATGGGGTAATCCTTGAAATCCAGGACCGAATGCACGGGTCGCTCCTTTGCGATGTACACAGACTTCAATTTGCTTACCGTTCACCTCGTGGGTCTCAATTTTCCCCATATTATGGGCAATATCATATACCTGGTGTAGATGCCAATTGGGGACTTTTCCTGCCAGTGTTTCTTCGAAAGCTTGCCGTGCGAAATGTGCCAACACTTGACGGTTTGCAAAGGCATAATTAGCTGCCCCTCGCATTGCACCTAAGTAAGCCTGTCCTTCTGGTGAGTCAAGGGGAGCACAAACCAGCTCCCGGTCCGGCAGCTGGATCGAATAACGCTTCACAGCTGCCTGGAATTCTCGAACATAGTCGGTGCAGATTTGATGGCCGAAACCGCGTGAACCGCAGTGGATCATCACTACCAGGCAGCCTTCAATGAGACCCATCACCTGGGCAGCATCCTGGTGGAAGATTTGATCGACGACATCGATCTCGATGAAATGATTACCAGCTCCCAAGGTTCCCAGCTGCGGACGACCCCGTTCTTTGGCGCGTTTGCTGATCTTGGTTGGATCAGCTCCTTCTAGTCGACCTTTCTCTTCTGTCCTGCGTACGTCTGCTTCAGTCGCATATCCATGCTGTAGAGTCCAGCGGCTGCCATCCTTGCATACTTTCTCCAATTCGCCAATTTTCAACCTCAAGTGACCTTTTTTTCCTACCCCGCTAGGACAGAGGCGATTGAGCGAGTCTGCCAAGTCTGAGAGATCTTTTTTGACTGCTTCAAATTCGATCTGGGATGCCAGGAGCCGCACCCCGCAATTGATATCGTAACCAATGGCGCCCGGAGATATTACCCCATGAGGTAGTTGAGTGGCAGCAACGCCACCAATAGGAAATCCATATCCCTGGTGTACATCCGGCATGACAACCACCCGGTCAACTAACCCAGGCAAGGTAGCTGCATTGACTGCTTGTTCAAGTGATTTATCGTCTTTTATCTCTTCCAATAGTTGGTGGGTGGCAAATATCCGCACTGGAACCCGCATATCATCCCGGTAGGATTTGGGAATTTCCCATTCGTAGCGATTGATTTGTTCCAAATCTTGTAATCTGACCATGGCTAAACCTCCAAGACCTTCGGAATAGAATCAGGTCGGTCACAATAAAATCTTGTTCTGAGAGCGGTTAAGGCAGTAAAAGATTTAAACATCAAAGACAATATTTGCTTTCAATTCACTACCTGTTTCTCTAATTTTGATGTTATGGTACGTGACAGCCTTGATCTCTTTTGAGAGCGATTCAAGTTTTGCCCCGGTGACATCGGCGATAAAGCGGTCACCCTCGAATTTCAGATTGAATTCATCGAAGGCGAGACCCTCCGATTCAGTAAGGAAGATTAACTCGGTTAGAAAATCAATAAGCAATATTTCCGGCTCAATTATTATCAATTCGATCCTGTGGGTAAGGCGTGGGTGCGAATATAATTTTGCCTGACATAGATGGTACATTCCCCGAGCAGCCTGCTCAAACAGGGTGCCAATATCGGGTGCCCAAATCTCCAATTCCCAATCAGCTGTGTGGGGAAGTTCTCGATATCCGGATAGAGATTGAGGTTGCATAATGCCAGTATACCATCGTGGTCATGAAGGCATAATTCACCAATTATTAAGTAATAAGAGAATAACCCACAAATTTCATCGATTGACTTAACATGCTCTAACTTGCAGGATGATCCTCTTCCTTCTATAATAAAGCCCAGATCATGAGCTCAATTAAAGATCAACTCGCTAAAATCGAGACTCGATTACAAACATTGATCGAAGATAATACAACGCGCATTCTTCCGGTTAGAGATAATCGTCCGAATATTAGTGCCCGAATGGTTGCTGCCATGCAGTCCAGCATCCAGACTGATGAGTCCGGGAAACTTATTGCGCCTGATTTGTACATTCTGGTGGTCGATCCGGAAACAGCCCAGATGCTGGGTGATAATAAAAAATTCCAAAACGAATTAAGTGAGCTCATTCTTCAGGCTGGTAAAGAAGCTAAAGCACGATTCTTAATGCCCCCAAAAATTAAAATCAGTGCTGATGAAACAAAGGATCTGGGAAGACTAGAAGTAACCGCCAGATTTAGTTTTAATCAGGTTGACGAGACGAGTACGCTCACCATCAGTTCTGATGTTGGAAATCCAGTTCCAGAACATGCCTTTTTAATAATAAATGGTGTGCAGATTTTTCCTTTAGCCCAGCAAATTGTTAATTTAGGCCGGCGAGTTGATAATCACGTTGTAATCGAAGATCTTCGTGTATCCAGAGTTCACGCTCAAATCAGGGCTATCAAAGGACATTATGTGATATTTGATCTAGACTCGTCGGGAGGAACATTTGTTAATGGAGTTCGTTCAGCACAAGCCACCCTTTACCCAGGGGATGTGATCGCACTTGCAGGGGTAGCTCTGGTGTATGGTCAAGATGCAGCTCAACTGTCCAATGACGATCAAGGCTCAACCCAACCGCTGGTTCCTTTCCCTGAATCTGAAGAGTAAAGCAGCAATTAAATATTATGATCAGTACACTTCTCCTGATACTTCGCCTGGCAATGGCCCTAGCTTTGTATGCATTCTTGGGTTGGGCTATATACACGCTTTGGCAGGATATCAAACGGCAGTCAGAATTATTGGCAGCTCGAAGGATTCCTGAAATCACGTTGATTACTCATATTGGGGATGAAACAATATCTCATGAATTTGTCGTTCCAGAGTTGGTGGTTGGTCGGGAAAAATCATGTGATCTCATGCTTGACGAAAAGACAGTCTCCGCTGAGCATGCACGCCTCTCTTACCATCATGGCAACTGGTGGGTGGAGGATTTGCATTCCAGGAATGGAACTTTCTTAAACCTGGAATTATTAGCTGCCCAGGTGGTATTAACCTCGGGGGATGAATTACAGGTAGGCCAGGTAAAACTGCGAATCGAGATCAGTGGAAATATTGGTGAACCTTCAAGCATTGGTGCAAAGTAATCGCTTTTGTCTTGATAAAATTGGTTAATAATCTTAACCTTATACAAATTGGATAAGGAGATTTCTGTGTGCAAAATTGCATTCATCGGTGGCTCTGGTCTGTATTCAATGCCGGGACTGGAAGACGTTCAAGAAAGATTGATTACCACTCCATTTGGTGATCCAAGCGCGCCAATAATTGTTGGCAGGTTAAATGGTCAAAGGATAGCCTTCCTCGCCCGGCACGGTATCGGTCATCATCTATCACCCTCAGAAATAAATTTCCGCGCCAATATTTATGCTCTTAAAAGTTTGGGTGTGGAGCGGATTGTGGGTATCAGCGCCTGCGGCTCATTGCGTGAAGATTATGCCCCGGGTGATATTGTCATACCTGACCAGCTATTTGATTTCACCAAGGATCGAAAAAGATCTTTTTTCGGTGATGGATTAGTAGCTCATATATCAATTCCAGATCCATTTTGCGAAGATTTGTCCGACCTCGTATACCAGTCTGTAAAATTAACCGGCAACAACGTTCATTTAGGTGGTTCATATATCACCATCGAGGGTCCACGCTTCTCTACCAGAGCCGAATCAAATACATTTCGCGCTTGGGGGATGTCGTTGATCGGTATGACAACATCGCCAGAAGCTTTCCTTGCCCGGGAGGCCGAAATGTGCTACACGACTCTGGCACATGTGACAGACTACGATGTCTGGCACATCACCGAGGAACCTGTTACTGTGGACATGGTGATCGAAATTTTGAACCGTAATACCGCAGTCGCCCAACAGGCAGTGGTTAACCTCTTGGATCAGTTGAAACCTGAGCGCTTCTGTGGCTGCCAACATGCAATGGCTTCCGCGCTGATCACAAATCCAGAGGTTATTCCCCCAGAAACTCGTCAGCGACTAAGTTTGCTTATCGATAAGTACCTGGACTGAGCAGGTTCCAGTGGGGGAGATCAAACCCCGCTACCTTCCAACGGCTGCTTGATTTTATGACCTCTTTAACCCAGTCAGTACACCTGTCACAATCTCCCGCGAGGATCCAGGGGCGCTTGTTAATATTGGCAAGTATATTCCTGGGATTGTATGCACTGTCCCTGACCCTGGCCCCTGCGGCGCGTGCCCGTAATTGGGAGGTGGATTATCGCTGGAACCATTGGCTTGGTTACCTTGTTTGGCTCATCCTGGTTATCATTACCAACCGGCAAACGAACCGTCATTTACCAGATCGAGATCCCTACTTGCTGCCGGTTGCTATGATATTGAGCGGTTGGGGGTTGATGACAATATGGCGACTTTATCCTGATTTCGGATTGCGGCAAACTATCTGGTTCACGATTGCAATGGTTGTCTTTATCCTGGGTGTGCGGCTTTCAACACAGTTGGAACTCCTGCGAAAATACAAATATTTATTGCTGACTGGGGGACTGATCTTAACCGCGTTGACTTTACTTTTTGGTACTAATCCAGCAAGCGGTGCTGGTCCGCGACTTTGGTTAGGTTGCTGCGGATTCTACTTCCAACCTTCAGAACCGCTAAAGTTATTGTTAATCATTTACCTGTCAGCCTACCTGGCTGATAATCAACCCTGGGTTAGATTATCAGCAAACGCATTGCAGGATGATGATCATCCTTCGGGAGAGGGGATCAAAAACCGGGTAAATCGTGCATCTTCATTACCATTGCTGGCACCGATCCTTTTCATGACCAGCTTGGCTTTACTATTGTTGCTCGTGCAGCGCGATCTGGGAACGGCAACCATCTTTGTTTTTCTTTTTGCGGTGATAACTTACCTGGCCACAGAGCGTAAGCTGATTCTGATCTTGAGTGCGATCTTATTAGCGGTGGCAGGTATTGCAGGTTATTTCTTGTTCGATGTGGTGCAGTTACGGATCGATGCCTGGTTGAATCCCTGGTTGGATCCCAGCGGCCGTTCGTATCAAATCGTTCAATCTTTGATGGCAATGGCGAATGGAGGCATCGGAGGCAGGGGACCTGGCATGGGGAGCCCAACCCTGGTGCCAATCTCTCATTCTGATTTTATTTTTACTGCAATGGTTGAAGAAAGTGGTCTGGTCGGTGCGATCGCGTTAATTGGTTTGTTGATGCTGCTGACCGCCAGTGGTATCCGAATTGCATTGAGAGCACCAGATAATTTCAACCGATATCTGGCCGCGGGTTTAACAGCATACCTGGTTGGTCAGAGCCTGCTGATCGTTGGTGGGAATATCCGCTTGCTGCCATTGACTGGTGTAACCTTGCCTTTTGTATCATATGGGGGATCATCATTGCTGACCGCATATCTTTCCCTGCTGATATTGGCTCTCATCAGCCAGCGTGCAAATACATATTCCGCGCCTGTATCTAAGTCATCATTATATACTGGTCTGGGGGCTTTCCTTTTGGCCAGCTTACTGGCTGCTGCTCTTGTCATTGGATGGTGGACTTACGCTCGCGGCCCAGCCTTATTGGAGCGTACGGATAACGCCCGCCGGGCAATCTCTGACAGGTATGTCAGGCGAGGAGATATCCTCGATCGGGATAATATCCCCTTGGTTACAACACAGGGAGCCCCAGGAGATTATTCGAGGATTTACAGTTTCCCTGAACTTGGAACTCTGGTCGGCTATTCCCATGCTGTGTATGGGCAATCCGGTCTGGAAGCGAGACTCGATCCATACTTGCGTGGATTACTGGGGAATCCGGACTTCGACATTTGGTGGAATCATTTGCTATATGGTCAGCCCCCACCAGGTGTGGATGTACGTCTTAGTCTTGATGTTGGCCTGCAGCAAGCGGCAGATGAGCTGCTTGGTGATCACATCGGAGCATTAATCCTCCTAAATGCTGGCAATGGTGAAATTCTTGCACTTGCTTCTCACCCTACATACGATCCCAGCCAGCTAGAGGAAATTTGGCCTGATTTAATCGATAATGAGAATAAACCACTCCTGAATCGGGTCCTGCAGGGACAATACCAACCGGGGACAGCATTAGGTCCATTTCTCCTGGCAGAACTAACTGCTCAGGGTGGGTTGTCGCAGCTCCCGGAAATTGTTGAATCAGAAATGGGCGGACAAGAACTTAGATGTGCAATTCAACCAGCTAGTAATACCTGGGCAGAAGTGGTTGCGGCCGGTTGTACTTCACCTCAAATCACAATGGGTCGGCATTTAGGTATTGAAACTATCCTGAAGTTGTATGATGATCTGGGATTATTCACTGTGCCAAACCTGGATAAAACCAGTCAAGAAACCAAAGATGTACCGATCATTCCATCCCCAGAAGACGTTATCCTTGGTCAAACGGAATTTCGAGTTAGCCCATTACAGATGGCACTTGCAGCTAGTACCATCAGCGCAGGGGGTGTCAGACCTAACCCCGTATTAGCGGCTGCGATAGATTTACCTGGACGAGGCTGGACTGTTTTCCCTCCATCTGGAGAATCTATCCACGTTTTTTCCCAGCCAAACGCGGAAGGTATTGCGAACTCACTGGCAGATGACAATCTCCCGATCTGGCAATCAATCTCCAGGACACCCAATGGGCCGGGTCAAATGATCACCTGGTATCTGGCTGGTACCCTACCGTCTTGGACTGGTGCCCCATTTTCCCTGGTTGTCCTGTTGGAAGAAGATGATCCAGAAGCAGCGTTGGAAATTGGGCAAGCAATGATGAAAGCTGCTTTACAGATTGAATAAAATTAATGGTTTTGATTTTTATTGCTGAGAACAAGTTCATTGAAGGACGATCATGATGAACCAGATTGAACGTTATCGGGGCTGCCTTCTTGGATTGGCAGCGGGGGATGCGCTGGGCACGACTTTGGAATTTCAACCTCCAGGAAGCTTCAGACCCATAGAAGGTATGATCGGTGGTGGTCCATTCAACCTGACACCTGGACAATGGACGGATGACACATCAATGGCTTTATGCCTGGCAGAGAGCCTGATTGAATGTCAGGAATTTAATCCTAACGATCAAATGAACCGCTATATTCGCTGGTATCGTCAGGGTCACTTGAGCAGTACAGGAATGTGTTTTGACATCGGGAATACAGTCCGCAGCGCCCTTGAACGTTTTGAAAGAACAGGTGAACCAAACAGTGGTTCAACAGATCCCTATTCAGCTGGCAATGGCTCATTGATGCGTTTAGCACCAGTCCCCATGTTCTATGCAAATAAACCAGCTGCAGCGATCGTCAAATGCGGAGAAAGTTCCAGGACAACCCATGGGGCCAGAACGGCGGTCGACGCATGTCGTTATTTCGGAAGTCTATTGGTAGGCGCCTTCAAAGGGGTAAGCAAGGCGGATTTACTCTCCGAACGATTCAACCTGGATGATGGTTGCTGGGAGACTCACCCGCTTGTCGAGGATATCGAACAAATATCCAAGGGATCGTTTAAAAAGAAAATGCCTCCGGACATCAGGGGCACGGGATATGTTGTCCACTCGCTGGAAGCTGCCTTATGGGCTTTTTACCATAGCGAATCATTCGAGCATGGTTGCTTATTAGCTGTAAATCTGGGTGATGATGCTGATACGACAGGGGCGGTATTCGGGCAGATCGGGGGAGCCTATTATGGTGAACAAAGCATACCAAACACATGGCGTAACAAACTGGTATATAAAAAACTGATCCGCAAACGTGCGGATCAGCTATTTGAATTAGCCGCTAATCAGGATTGAGATTCTAAAGAGACTTTGGGCCGCGCATCATCCGCAAAAACATTCCAGCCACGAAACCAGCAGCAGTGATAGCTGCCATGATGACTTTTGTGCGGTCTGCAACTGGTTCAACCCGGACACCTTCCGGTGAGGCGATCACCACCGCCACTGGTCTTGAAAGTGTTCGTCCGCCTCCACCACCACCTCCGCCACCGCCCTCTCCCATCCCATCGCCTTTCTTGGGTGTCTCTTCATCGCTTTCGAATTCAGTCGTCCCATAGCCACTACCGGCACCAAAACCCATTACGACGAGATTCTCAGCGGCTGGGATGATTTTTATCTCGCCAACTTCAACCGGTGCTCCGTAAACCCGGTCGACGCTAGCAGAATCGATGAATGCCTTCATAGTTGAATTGATATCATCCATTGTCTGGTGTAAATTAACGCCACCAGCATTTCCAGGACCTTTGACTACCTTATCCATTGTTCGTATTCTCCTTTTTTTGTTTGAATGATCTTGATTGCCTGAGAATTAACCAGGTGAGTATTGTCCCGAACAGTCCGGCTAATAGAATTCCAACCTGCAGCTGACGGGTACGATCTTGAACAGGTATGACCTGGCGACTGCCTTGGGAATCCTCGACAATCACAGCCAATGGTCTATTCCACAATATCCCTCCCTGGTTCCCAGGGAAATTGATGCGGTACGAGCGGGCGACGGGATACACTTTCACATCACCCACAACAACAGGTTCACCAGAACTTGTTTGCTGAACGAAGTAACTATTTGCCATCGGATTCCTTCCCCGGATCATCATCAGCAGTTTCACCTGGTGATGGATCAGGTTGGATTATTTTTCCCAACTCGGAGTTCACTTTATGTAAGACCGACAGGATATCCTCCCGGATCTTGGTTTCAACCTCGCCAGTGCGGACCCGGTCACGTAAATCTTCAGCCTCTGCTTTGACGCGCTGGCCTGCTTCGCTGTCATGGATTTCCTCAGCGGTCTGTTTGAGAGACTCTCCCAATTCAGAAAAACCATCTTCGAGTTCCTGCTGAAAATTTTTACGTTGCTCGCTTTCCCAAGCACTGACAAAGATATTCTTTAAATTATCGCCCAATTCCTGAAATTCAGAGGCCAGGTCGCCAGAGGTAGATCCCTGCTGGGGTTTGGGTTGTTCAGACATGAGATTGCTCCTTATAAATATCGTTATAGGTTGGAATATGGTGGATCAGGAATTAACTATCGTTTGAGTGTCTACTGTTTGGGGAATCATTCACTGACAGTATTGTGCCCCAAATCTCAAATTTCCGCAAGCAGAATGCATTATTTCCAGTATCTATTGGGTAAGAGGTAGAATAAATACTTGCATCCAAAGAAAGGAGATAATCGCATGGATCCGGTTGCCTATACTGTAGAGAGGTGGAGTGGAGATTTACCCCCTAGTAAAACCGATGTTCTGCGGATGATTGCTGACAAGGGTTTCTCTGGATATCGTTGGTCTAATTACCCTGGTGATGTATATGGAGCGCACAATCATGCATTTCACAAGATCATTTTCGTCATTCAAGGCTCAATAACATTTGGATTACCTCAAGAGGAAATACAAATTTCTCTCAACCCTGGTGACCGGTTGGATCTGGCCCGGGGTACAGTCCACGATGCAATTGTTGGCGCCCAAGGCGTGGTTTGTCTCGAGATACATCCTTGATCCTGAGAAAAAAGACCCCGAACTGAGAAGATTGCTGGAAAGAGGATTCCGGAGAAGGTTCTTGTTACATTTTTCTATAAACTTTGAACAGATTACCTTCGCATGGAGATCATGCAACTTATATCAAGAAACAGCGTATATATACATAGAAACAAATTAATCAGGAGGTTGTCATGTACCGGATCAAATTTATTGCCATCATCGCTGCAATCGCATTGTCTACATTGGCCTGCAATTTCACCATTAACCGGCAGGTGCGAGGTGTCTCCGTTGGCTCCTTGGAGACGTATGAAATCGAAGTTCCCCCACCAGATTCCAATGATATTTCTGAGGTGAGACTTGAGTTTGGAGCTGGAGAGCTTAACATCAGTCCAGGCTCTGACGAGTATCTTGTCTCAGGCACAGCTACTTATAATGTGGATGAATTTGAACCAAGGGTGACCATAAGCGGTTCAGATGTAGAGATCTCCCAGCAGATTGAAGAGCTCAACATTATCCCCATTCTTGGAGATGAATTTGAGAACACCTGGGACCTGGAATTGGGGAGCTCCCCAATGGAGCTCCATATTTCTGCTGGTGGCTACCAGGGTGAATTCGAACTCGGAGGTGTCCCTCTTCATGAACTGCGCATCGCTGAGGGGGCAGCTGATACCAGAGTATCATTCTCTGAACTAAATCCAGTAGAGATGGATACCTTGCGGTATGACACCGGGGCTTCCAAAGCAACTCTCACTGGTTTGGCTAACGCTAACTTCGAAGAAATGGATTTCAGGAGTGGAGCAGGTGATTACCGCTTAGATTTCTCTGGTGAGCTGCAGCGGGATGCAGAGGTAAGTATTAAATCGGGTTTGAGCAGCATCGTAATTGTTGTGCCAGAAGGGACTCCAGCGACTGTCAGATTTGAAGGAGGCCTGACGAATGTTGACCGGGATGGTGAATGGCGAATGTCTGGAGACGATTATGTTCTATCCGGGGAAGGCCCACAATTGATCATTTCAGTTGAGATTGGAGCCGGAAATCTGGAGCTTCGCACTCGATAATCGCCGTCGGAGAAGCCCACCAATTGCAACCGATAAGTTAAATCAAGCGACCCGCAGTTTTTTTCACTGCGGGTCGCAATTATTTATTTAATTTCCAGTCAATCCAGGGCGCTGTATCCTGGTCCATCCTGGAAGTAATCGTAGTTGGGTTGAATATCCTGGGTAAGATCAACCGTCTCGCCAGCAGCAAGGGTGCGGGTACTCTCGAGGTGAACCGGTTCGCCGTGATGATCGGATCCATCGAATACTTCTTCGAAGCCAGCAGTACCTTTAGGCATACTAAGCTTCTCGTCCCCTTTGGCTTCATAGGCATCAGGAACTTCATCTTCAACGAAGATCGCTTCAAATGGGCATTCCGGTATGCAAGCCCCACAATCGATGCAAGTATCAGGGTCGATGTAGAACCACGGCCACTCTTCGACCGGTTTGCCGGGTACTATGCATTCTACCGGGCAAACGTCTACACACCCAGAGTCTCGCAAACACAAGCTGGTGATAATGTAAGTCATTGAATGTACCTCCCAACCATTGAGATGGATTAAACGGATTTAAAGATAATTAATTTTACCTCAAATCCTAATAGCTGCTGATCACAATTATTAAATATTTAAGCTGCATTTGCGAAACGGCTGGCAACCTCATTCCAATTGACTACATTCCACCAATTGGATACATATTCGGGGCGCCGATTCTGGTATTTCAAATAGTAAGCGTGTTCCCAAACGTCAATGCCCAAGATGGGGGTCAAACCTTCCATCATTGGAACATCCTGGTTTGGCATTGAAAGGACAGCCAGCTTGCCATTCTTAAAACCAAGCCACGCCCAACCGCTGCCGAAGCGAGTGGCTGCTGCTTTTGAAAAAGATTCTTTTAAGGAAGCAAAATTGCCGAATGCATCACCAATCGCGGCGGCTAAATCACCTGAAGGCTCTCCACCACCATTAGGGGACATGACCGTCCAGAACAGGCTGTGGTTGAAATGCCCACCACCGTTATTGCGCACCGCAGTACGAATATCCTCTGGGACACTATTGATGTTGGTAACCAGTTCTTCGAGAGATTTGCCTGCCAGCTCAGGGTGCTTTTCCAGGGCGGCATTTAAATTATTGACGTAAGCGTTATGGTGCTTACTGTGGTGGATTTCCATCGTCATTGCGTCGATGGAAGGCTCCAAAGCATCGTATGCATAAGCAAGAGAAGGAAGATCGAAAGTCATTGTTGTACTCCTTTAGAGATATGATAGGGGTTGACTGTTTTATGAATTGTGTTGTAGCATAACTGGAAATCTATCTTTATGGATTGTAACATTGCTTGAATACTTGTCAAGATAATCGGACAAATTAACTATTAATATGCCCACACAACGACCATTTGCCCCGCCATTGCTGGTGATCGCTATAGGAATTTTGGCCGTTTCAACAGGGTCGATCTTCGTCCGCTATGCCCAGGTTTATGCGCCATCAATAGTCATTGCAGCATATCGACTTGGTTTGGCTACCCTATTTTTAGCTCCGCTTGCGCTCCTCAAACATCGGTCTGAGTTGAAACGAATTGAAGGTCGAAACCGGATGCTCGCAATCGTTTCCGGGGTATTTTTAGCCCTCCACTTTGCGACCTGGATCTCTTCTTTAGAGTACACAACTGTTGTCAGCTCGGTTGTCCTGGTATCGACAGCCCCTCTGTGGGTTGCGCTGCTCTCTCCATTGACTATAAAAGAGCCACTAACCAGACCAGTATTGATCGGTATGGGGCTGGCATTCATCGGGGTAGTCATTGTTGGGGTGAGTGATATTTGTTCTCTCCAGGGTGGAAGATTGTTGTGCCCACCTTTTGATGAATTTATCCGTGGAGAAGCGTTTATTGGTGATCTATTGGCACTCGCGGGTGCGTGGATGGCGGCAGGATATTTATTAATTGGCAGGCGTTTAAGGGTTGGGATCTCGTTGATTCCATATATTTTTGTGGTGTATGGCATAGCCGCATTGGTTTTGATAATTTTCATGTTTGCTTCAGGACAATCTGCTGTCGGTTATCCTCCTATAACCTATGTGTGGTTGATTTTGCTGGCCCTGATCCCACAATTAATGGGACATTCAAGTTTCAATTGGGCTTTGGGATATCTTTCCGCAGCATTCGTCTCAATTACATTATTGGGCGAACCGATTGGGTCGGCAGTTCTTGCCTATTTCTTGCTGCAAGAGACGCCTACT
>JBEQLH010000003.1:0-6172 GCA_040326075.1 Anaerolineales bacterium | reverse complement strand
GGAATTATCGTCATAGTGATTGGTTTGTTAACCTTTCTAGCATTATTGGACATGACCAATGGTGTTGTGGTTGGCTGGTGGGCAGGACTCTTGCAACGATGGTTTGGTTGGGGAAGCTATCTTTTTGTCCCGATAGCAGTGGCGGTGGGATTTATCATGCTGTTTCAACGCTCAAATGCTCTCGACGAAGTTCGCTGGGGACGAATCCTGACCCTGGAGATCACAATATTTGCAGCATTGACGTTTTCCGCGGTAATTGGAGGTGGTTCTTTAGAACGTGCAAGCCAAGGATTGGATGGTGGATTGGTCGGTTGGGGGCTGGCTGCCCTGGTGGGAACTTTGATAAAACCTGATTGGTTGCTCGGATTGGTTTTATCCTTGGTGATTATTGTTTCCTTATTAATTGGATCTGGTTTTATTAGTTATTTTGTAAGATTGGTGGAGGGATACTCGACAGGAGATACAGTTGCTGATGGATCAGAAACAGCTGTGGTCTATGGTGAAGAAGGGACAGAAGGTAAAGCTACGAAGAAGAAAAGAAGCGGAACCCGATTACCAGCTGAATATCGTAAGAAATTCAAAATCCCAGTTAATGAGGAAAAGAGTACCCCACCACCTAAGCGAGATGGACGGCTGCCTGGTCTGGACTTGATGCTCAACGAGCAATCTGCAAAACCTGATGAAAGAAATATCAATCTAACAGCCGGGTTGATCGAAAAAACCCTGGCTGAATTCGGCATTCCTGCCCGGGTAGTGGGCTTCCAGGTTGGTCCAACAGTGACTCAATTCGCGGTTGAGCCGGGATTCGTTGAGAAGGGCGGAAGCGAGGAAGCGATCAAGCGCCATAAAGTGCGTGTCGCTCAAATCTCCTCCCTGTCACGTGATCTGGCCCTTGCCTTATCCGCCCCTAGATTGCGGATCGAAGCGCCTGTGCCTGGTCGACCATATATTGGAATAGAGGTCCCAAACACCCGCTCTACAGTTGTCCGCTTGCGTCCAATATTGGAGACGGAAGCTTTCTATAAATTCGGTTCACCTTTAACCATCGCTCTTGGCAGAGATGTTTCAGGACAGGCAGTAGTCGCTGATCTGGCAAGCATGCCCCACTTGCTGATTGCTGGCACGACAGGTTCAGGAAAATCAGTGTGTATTGCCGCACTCACCGCTTGTCTGGTGATGAACAACACTCCAGAAGATCTGAGGATCGTGATGATCGACCCAAAAATGGTCGAACTGGTTCGGTTTAATGGACTTCCTCATCTTTATGGAAAAGTAGAGACCGATTTGAAGCGGATTTTGGGAGTATTGCATTGGACTGTGGTGGAGATGGACCGCCGTTATAAATTATTGGAGACATCCCGCTCGCGCAATATTGATACTTTCAATCGAAAGCTGCGCAAAAAACGGGATTCCGAACCGCTTCCTCATATTGTGGTGATGATCGATGAGCTGGCAGATTTAATGATGTCCGCTCCGGAACAAACTGAGCCTGCGTTAGTACGTCTGGCTCAAATGGCACGCGCGACCGGAATTCACCTGGTTGTTGCGACCCAACGCCCCAGCACAGATGTGGTCACAGGTTTAATTAAGGCTAATTTCCCAGCGCGGATTTCCTTTGCCGTTGCCTCTTCGGTTGACTCGAGAGTAATTCTTGATTCAACTGGTGCTGAGTCTTTACTTGGTCGTGGTGATATGCTATTCCTGCCCCCAGAAGCCGGATCTCCCATCCGTGCCCAAGGCGCAATGGTCACCGATCAAGAGATCGAACGCATGATCACATTTTGGCAGAAGGCACATCCCATGGGTGATAGCCCGGAACCACCCTGGGAAAAGTTACTGGAAGAAGATGCGATTTTATCCAAAAAAGACGAGTTGATCGAAAAAGCGATCGCCATTGTAACCGAAACACAAAGAGCGAGTGCTTCAATGCTGCAAAGACGTCTCCGCATTGGGTATCCTCGGGCAGCCCGCTTGATAGATGAGCTCGAAGAACTTGGTGTGGTCGGTCCATCTCTTGGCGGGGGGCGTGAACGTGAAGTCTTGATTGAACCAGATGATGACCGATCTGCTTGACAGTCTTCTGTGCATAGGTTAGCATACAAAATTGTGAAATTCATACTGTGAAAAGGAATTAAAACTGTGGAACAAGCCTCAGAGGATAAGAAACAAATCACCTTTACTGATCAAATGCGCCTTCGCTTCCGGGGGATATTAGATCCGATCGGAGCATTTTTAAATCGCATCGGATTGATGCCCAATACGATGACGATCCTGGGGTTGTTGGGTAATACCGCCGGGGCAATCTTTTTGGCACAAGGCAAAATGACGATCGGAGGTCTGATTATTCTTGCGATGGGCCCTGTGGATGCATTGGATGGAACGATGGCCCGTCTGCGAGGTGAGCCAAGTGAATTTGGTGCTTTTGTTGATTCAGTGACTGACCGCTATTCAGAGCTGGTGATCTTCGGCGGTTTACTGGTCTTCTACATCCAGCAAGGGAATTGGACTGCTGCTCTGGTGACATACATAGCCGCAGGTGGTTCAGTGCTGGTCTCATACGTCCGGGCGCGCGCCTCATCTCTTGGTTACGATACAAAAGTTGGAATATTAACTCGCATGGAGCGTTATCTGGTTTTAGCACCGACTCTAGTCTTGAACATCCCCCTGGTTGGCCTGTGGATCATTGCCATACTTGCAAATATCACTGCTTTCCAGAGGATCTTGGATATTCGCCGCCAAACGCGTTCGAAATGATCACAGGAAGGTAGCCTAGGAGCGAGAAATGGGTCTTCAAATCGGCAGATATACGATTTATTATTACGGAATTATCATCATGCTTGGCGCGATCGCGGCAGCCTGGTTGGCCGCAGTTGAAGCACGCCGGCGTGGTCAAAGCAGCGAGATCGTCTGGGATGGTTTGGTGTGGGTTCTAATCGGTGGCATCGTTGGGGCGCGGATCTGGCATATCCTCACTCCGCCAGCTTCGATGGTAGAAGCCGGGTACACGACCATGTATTATCTCACTCACCCGTTAAATGCGATCAACATTCGTGCTGGAGGACTTGGAATCCCCGGGGCAGTAATCGGGGGATTATTGGCTCTATACATCTTTACTCGCCGGCGAAAGCTGGACTTCGCTTTCTGGTTGGATATTGCTGCCCCAGCTCTGGCATTGGGCCAGGCAATTGGCCGCTGGGGAAATTTCTTCAATCAAGAACTTTATGGAAGCCCGAGTAATCTTCCCTGGTCAATCAATATCGACCCTGAATATCGCCTGCCGGGATATGAAAACCAGGCAACTTTCCATCCTCTTTTCCTTTATGAATCTTTATGGAATTTTGGGATTGTAGCTCTCCTGCTTTGGCTTGGTCGAAAATACCAGGATCGACTGATCAACGGAGATTTATTTTTAATATATTTAATTGCTTATCCGCTTGGACGATTCTTGCTTGAATTTCTCCGCCTTGATCCTGCGCAAGTGGGAGGGATAAATATTAACCAGACCGTAATGCTGGTGGTCGCGCTTGTATCGACGGGTGTCTTAATCTGGCGCCATCGCAAGCGTGCTGGTACAGAGGCAGAGACGGTCGAGGTTTAAATTAATTAATTCGCAAAGTATTGTAATTTAATGATTGTTACTCAAGGACTCAGCAAAGAATTCGAAAAATTCATTGCAGTGGACAGGGTCAACCTGGATGTGGACACTGGGGAGGTTCTGGCATTGCTCGGACCGAACGGTTCGGGGAAAACCACAACCGTGCGGATGCTATCCTCTATTCTGCTTCCATCCAGTGGTTGGGCTCGGGTCGCTGGTTTTGATATTGTTGAGCAGCCGGATCAGGTGCGCGCTTCAGTCGGAGTATTAACCGAACATCATGGTTTATACAACCGGATGCCCGCGATTGAATACCTGGATTTTTTTGGACAATTATACGGGCTCGATCTGCCAACCCGCAGTAAGCGCGCCAACCGTATGATGGATGAGTTTGGCTTGACAAAATACAAGAAGCGCAAGGTGGGAAAATTCTCCAGAGGGATGCAGCAAAAACTTGCCCTCGCCCGAACGCTACTGCATGAGCCGCCTGTGCTCTTGTTGGATGAACCAACCTCTGCGATGGATCCAGAAAGTGCCCGCCTGGTTCGGGACGCCATTCAGGACCTTCGCTCATCTGACCGGACGATCATCCTGTGCACACATAATCTGGCCGAAGCTGAAAAGCTGGCTGATAAGATCGCGATTATCCGTCATGGGCGGATCCTTGTCCAAGGAACACCAGATTCACTTAAGCAAGAATTGCTTGGACCAGCTGAGTATGAGGTTCGTTGGGGTACCCCAAAAGGACTTGATGAAGAAAAATTGCCCAACGGTCTGGTTGTAAATGCTTGGGGTGAGGATTGGCTGCGCTTCAGTCCAACCGATCCTGAGACGCAAAATCCGCTGGTCTTGCAGAGCCTTTTAGATCAGGGTATGACAGTGATCAGTTTGGAAAAGATCCCCCGAAGTTTAGAGCAAATTTATCTGCAGGTGATGAACGACCCGTTGGAAGTCGTCGAGGTATCTTATGCTGGATAATCTACGCCCTGCTCTAGTTGTAACGCGCAGGGAGGTAAAGGATCACTTTCGTGATTGGCGGATTATTGGACCAATCCTTTTATTGGTCGTATTATTACCCAGCTTGATGAACTACTTCTCCGAACGTTTTTTGAACTTCGCTGGACGCTACGGTGCTCAAGTCGAAGCAGATCAGGTATATCCCTTCCTATTGATGGTAGTGGGATTCTTCCCGGTTACGGTGGCATTGGTATTGGCACTGGAAAGCTTTGTTGGTGAAAAAGAACGGCGCAGCATTGAACCTCTCCTGAGCAGCCCATTAACTGACTTCCAATTGTATATCGGAAAACTCATCGCGGCGTTGATCCCCCCGTTATTAGCCAGTTATCTTGGGATGATTTTATACTTGATAGGTGTATATCGGCAGGGAGTTTGGGCGCCTGATGTTAGTTTATTAGTACAGATATTTGCCTTAGCCACCACGAATTGCTTATTGATGGTGAGCGGCGCGGTCGTGATTTCATCGCAAACCACCTCCATGCGGGCCTCAAATTTATTGGCAATGTTTATTATCTTGCCTATGGCTGTTCTGCTCCAGGCTGAGAGTGCAGTCATCGTTTGGGCCACCGATTTGGTTCTCCTCCTGACAGTGATTGGTCAGATTATTATTGCCATCCTGCTGGTTCGAATTGGTATTGCGCATTTCAACCGCGAGGAATTGGTCGGCCGGGAGTTTGATTCCATTGACCTGCGGTGGGGATTTGTGTCATTTTGGCGTCAATTTCGAGGTGAGGCACGTTCACCGTTGGATTGGTACCAAATTTTATTCAAAGATACCTTCGTGAAAATGCGTTTACCAGCACTCCTGGTGGCTGTGGTATTAACCGGAGGTGTACTGCTTGGAGCCAGTTTAGCAAATCGCTTCGTTATCCCAGCGGAAATGATCAGTGCGGAATCGATCAAGGGAGGGGCGATTGAGGGCATCCAGGATGCTCGCTTCATCGAGGATGATACTATACCGATGGTCTGGTTTCATAATTTACGCAACATTGTCTTGGCTACTGTAGTAGGGGCAATTTCGTTCGGGGTCCTGGCAATGATCGTGATGCTTGTGCCAATTTTGCTGATTGGGTATTTCACTGCTACAGTCGCCAGTGCAGGTCTATCTCCTTTCATGTTCCTATTGGCGTTTGTTTTGCCCCATGGTATATTGGAAATTCCTGCGATTATCCTGGCAGGGGCAGCGATCTTACGCCTTGGTGCTACTATTGCAACACCGTCACGTGGGAAATCGATTGGAGAAGCCTGGCTGGGAGCAGGAGCGGATTGGGCCAAGGTCATGATCGGGATCGTCCTGCCTCTCTTGCTCGGTGCAGCGATTTTAGAAGTCTTGGTGACTCCTAAGGTGGCTTTGTGGATATTTGGTGGATAAAAATCTTTATTGTAAAGTGACCAGATTAAAGGAAAATACATGCCAAAAGTGATTATTTTAGGCTCATCAAACGCGATTCCTGATGAAACACATGAAAACAGCCATATGGCTTTAATTGGTGACGATCGATTTGTCTTGATCGATTGCGTCAGTAATCCAATTGTCAGATTGCGTAAGGCTGGTCTGGA
>JBEQLH010000246.1:0-4980 GCA_040326075.1 Anaerolineales bacterium | reverse complement strand
ATTGGCGGGATGCTAGGTATGGCCTGGATTGCCTGGCGGACCCCTGCAGATGATCGGGTACTTTACCTGGATGTTGGTCTTTGGGCATTGCTGGGGGCGCTGATTGGCGGACGCATTGCATTTGTTTTGACAAACTGGTCATATTTTCAATTGAATACCGCTGAAATTCCTCTCGTCTATCTGGGTGGTTTTTCGTGGGTAGGCGCGCTATCAGGTGGATTATCAGCCATAGCTATCACTGCTGCGATCTATCAACAACCTTTCGGAACCCTTGCTGATGCGATGCTGCCATTACTGGGCACTCTCGCGGTCAGCGCCTGGTTGGGGTGCTGGTTGGATGGCTGTGCATATGGGCAGAGTACTGATGCCTGGTGGGGGTTGCCAGCCAAGGATGAATGGAGCATTATCTCTACCCGAGCACCAATACAATTGTTCGGCGCCTTGTTATCAGCAAGCCTGATAGGAATTTTGATCTGGGGAGCAGCCCGACGTGTTTCACCCGGTGTGACCACCTACCTCAGTATAATGGGTCTCTCTGCCATCATGCTTCTAATATCCTTCTTAAGAGTCGACCCGAGCCAACGCTGGCTGGGATTACGTTTCGACAGTTGGGCCGCAATAACTCTCCTGGGGCTCTCCGGGTTGTTCTTATTGGTGGCATTTCTGAAAAGAGTTCTTAACCAACCAAAAGATCCAAACCAGCGGGGAATTAATCATACCCAGCCGAATTGAAATTTCTCCCATTAGCGTGTCCTCGAATTACTGATTTGTACGGCACCAGTTTTTTTCTGGAAATTGATAAACTCAGGGTTATTTGATTTATTATTCCCCTCCCAGAGCACAACGAGCACTATTAAATGCCCCTTGAATCAAATTCTCCACCGCCCCAAAGAAAAACATCTGCAATCAATCAGGTGAAATCTTTTCTCCGATCACTGATCGCTTTGTATTCCGGTAAAGGGGCTCAGCAGGGCTACCTGGCCGCGGTTGATCAGGGTGTGATCAGTCTCTCAAATTTTATAGCCACCATCATCCTCGCTCGCAATGTCGATCCAACTCAGCTGGGTGTTTATGGTGTTGGTTTTGTAACCTTGCGCCTGGTACGCGCGGTCCAGGAAGGTCTGATCGTTCAGCCGATGACCGTGTTTGGTGCCGGTATGGATGAGAGAGAATTTAAACCCTATGCCACCAGCACCAGCTTGTTTCAGATCGGATTAGCGCTGGCTTCCGCGGCTGCGGTGGCAGCTGCCGGTTGGGTCCTGACCGAATTGGGGAATGACACTGCTGGACCAACCTTATTCGCCCTATGGCTGCCTTTCCTCTGGTGGCAATTGCTGGAATACGTGCGGCGCATGCTTTACACCCGCGGGTTGTTGTTCAACGCTGTGATTAACAGTGTCATTGCCAATGCTGTCCGGATAGCAATCATGATCGCGCTTGTGAACCAGGGTAAATTATCGGGAACCACAGGTTTAGAGGCCATTGCCTGGGGCTCACTGGCCGCCTTGATCCCGGGGTTCTGGTTTACGCGACACTTCTGGACACACAAATTCATCAACCTGCGAGAAACCTGGGACAGAAATTGGAATTTCGGTCGCTGGTTATTGGGGGGCACACTTACCAACTGGGTAGCGGTAGAGTTCTACCCTATTCTAACTGCGGGGTTGATCAGCTTCGCTGCCGCAGGCGCATACCGGGCCATACAAAACCTGGTGGCACCGGTTCACCTGCTCTTACGGGCGATTGATACATTTCTCACCCCGCGCACAGCCAACCTTTATGAGAAGAATGGACGGCGCGCCCTCACCTACACTTTGCGCAGGGTTTACCTGGCTGTAGGTATCCCGGTCATGGGGATATTAACCATCGCGGTATTGTTCCCGGAAGAGCTGCTGTCACTGGTTTACGGGGATGCCTATATTGCTTACAGCAATGGCGTCATCCTGATGGCGATCTTCTATGCGCTCTTGTTTGCTTATTGGCCCCTGCAATCCATCTTTAAAGCTTCCCAACATTCGCGCCCAATCTTCATCGCCAATATATTGGCCATCATCTGCATGTTCACGGTTGGCATCTGGGCGATTCTCAATTGGGGTGTTTATGGGACGATCGCCGGGCAAGCGCTTAACGCCCTGGTGATTAACGTTGTGCTTTGGGGCGTCTGGATATCGATGAAGCGCTCAACCCAGGAATAACCCGGGAACTTTTTTTGCTATAAATCTAACCGGTGACTGCTAAATCTTCTTCCCGTGAGAACCAAACCGCAACCAGCTTCTGGGCAACCGCCCGTCCCAATCCTTCTGCCAGCGGAACCAGAAAGTGATCAAGAATGCCAGAGTGATTAACTTCAGATCGAACCCCAGGCCGGTGTACTCAATATATAAACGGTCAAAACGCAGTTTTTGCCTGGGAGTCAGGTAATAGTCCCCGGCCACCTGAGCTAACCCTGAGAGTCCAGGCAGAACCCGATGGCGCTGGGCATATTCGGGTATCTCACGCAAGTAACCCTGTACAAGCACGGTACGTTGAGGGCGCGGACCTACAAAGCTCATTTCCCCAAGCAAGATGTTGAGCAGTTGGGGTAGTTCATCCAATGCGGTCTTACGCAGGAAGCGGCCAATTCCCAGCACACGCTCATCCTCTTCACTGGCCAGGACCGGTCCAGTGGTATCCTCGGCGCCGTGCACCATGGTCCGTAATTTGTATTGGTGGAAGTTTGCACCCCCCTTACCTACCGAGTTCTTCACAAAGAGCAGCGGTCCGGGGTCCATGATCCAGACCAGAAAAATACATAACAACCACACCGGCAGCGAGAACAAAAGGCCTGCCGCAGCCAAAACCAGGTCGAAAGCGCGTTTCAATCTCTGTGTCGCATCCCCAGATCCGATCACCTCCTGGTGGCGTCGATAAACATCCTGCAGTACTCGCTCTGAGGGAGGGGAATTATTCTCCCACAGTCGTTCATTTAAGCTGGTAGCCAGGATACCACCGAAGAATGCCCCCAATATAACCACAACTGCCCAGCCAGGCGAGATTGTCTCTGAGAATCCGATCCAATAGCCAAGCCAGAATATAAGAAACACGCCTATAGAACCCAGGAAAGCCAGCCTGTAGCGCCAACTCATCGATAGTGAAAGATAACCCAGGCTGCGTTCGAGAGCCATGGTGAGCAGCGCAGACAGGATCACCGCCCCCGTGATCCAACCAGCCGAGGTCATACCACCCAATATAACGCGCTGCATGAACAGCCAAACCAGAACCACAAGAATACTCGCGATCATCAAAGAAGCAACTCGCCCTCCAGCGAGCTGCCACATGGTTGCCTGATTTGAGTTTGAATTCGGTATCCGTAAAGGCTGCTTACCCATAGTCTTGCTGGATTATACCGCGGCCCAGGTACAACCTGGTTTTGCTCCTTATCTCCTCCCTTGATATTCAAGTATAATTTTACGCATGGTCAGATCAAGAATACGCAATTTTCTGGTGGGATCATGCCTGGTCGGGTTAGCCCTGCTCCTGCTCGGTGCTTACCTGCCAGCGCTGGCCTCCCCTTCAGCACAATTTACCCCCTTCCCAACCCCTACACCAGGGACAGATGGCCGAATTCTCTACATCGTGCAGCCAAACGATTCGTGGTGGCGGATCGCTGCAGTGTATGCAATTGACCTTAACGCTTTGTTGGGGCTGAACGATGCCACCAGCGAAACAATCCTTGTGGAGGGCGAGGAGGTGCTGCTTGGTTTTGGGGGTCCTGCAGAAATCACACCAACTTTCGGTCCAAGCCCTACCCCAACCTCACGCTTACCCACACCCACTCCGCAACCCGGATCAGGCACCTTGTGTGTGATCTTATACAATGACATCAATGGGGACTCTCTCCGCCAGGAGGAAGAACCCTCGATTCCAGATGGCGCCATCAGCGTTAGCGATCAATCTGGCGAAGTCTCGCTAACTGAAACCACTCCCAGCGGGTTGGAACCTTTATGCTTTGAGGAGCTGTTGCAAGGCGAATACAATGTCAGCGTGGCTGTTCCGGACGGTTACAACGCGACTACAGTGCTGACCTATGTCCTGGTTTTAGATCCTGGCACAGAGACAATTCTGGATTTTGGGGCACAGGTCAGTTCTGCGGTCGTTGCCGAAACAACCACCCCGGGTGGCAGCAGCAGGTCATTAATCCTGGGCGTCGCTGGTGGGTTGCTGCTGTTGGGTGGCATTGGCCTGGTGATTTATGCAGCGCTAATTGGACGCACGCGGAATTGAGGCGTGGGGGAATAGCTGACCAGCTTTTAGCGCGGGACACCCATAATCGAAATTAACTGACTAAGGCTTTGCTGTAAATTTTTTCCAATTGCTCGCTAAATTCCGCAGAGTTCCAATTAGCTGACCGCTGGGAAGCTGCCGCAGAGAGATTCTCCGCGACTTGCTCTTCAACGATGACTGTGACCAGCGCCGCACCGAGTGAGCGCGCATCTCCAGGTGGGGCGAGATAAGCTGCTGGTCCTACGATGGCACCGGTCAGCGCAGTCTCGCTGGCTACTAATGGTTTCCCACAGGCCATAGCCAGGCGGACCGGACCACACCAGGGAGAGATCGGGGCTGGGTGGAAGACCGCGGAACATCTCTGGTAAAGGGCGGGAAGTATATCTGGCGTCAGGTCAGGGAGAGCACGTAAATTGAGCCCGAGATCGTTTGCTGCAGTAAGCTGTGACAAATCCTGAACCGCAGACTCGTCCAGACCGAGCAGCAGAAGTGGGTAATTATCTCCGATAGCCGCTGCAGCCCATTTCCATGAATGCACCAGCTGCTCAAGATCTGTCAGTTCAAACGGTCCATGGTAAAGGATAAACGTCTCAGGTAATTCAAGCGTATTCAGCTGCTTTGTTACTGATATAGATCTTGCGGACGCCTTTTGTAGATCGAGGTCAGCACAAGTTTTGAATTCTGGCGGTACGATGGGGGGTAACCCCTCCAACCTGC
>JBEQLH010000245.1:3207-4997 GCA_040326075.1 Anaerolineales bacterium | reverse complement strand
CTGCTCTTTCCTCTTCCTCGCCAGGGGAGGTGGCCTGACATGCCACGCAAGCCAGGATCACGATTAATCCCAACAGAAGAAGATGAATTATCCGTCTTGCCATTCCAATTTTATTTATGAAAGGAAATTATCAGACCCCGATCAAGATCGCCCGCGCAGGCGCGCCATCTGAATTAGCTATCTTTAAAGGTAAACAATAAAGCGTATAGCGCCCTTGAGATACCTCGGATAGGTCTAATCCCTCGACGATCACGACCCCCGCCCTTAAAAGACTTTCATGCGTCGGGCGGCTTTTCTTATACGGCGCTATAGAAAGGTAATCCATACCAACTAACTTTACCCCGCGTTTGACTAAATAATCCGCGCCATCTTCACTGAGTCCTACGAAACCAGTATTGAAATCCAGGTCCTCTTTTGCCCAGCCCTCAGAATTCCGGGTTTTGAATAATACTCTGCGCGTGCGGGGAGGAATCTGCGCATTCTCGAGCACTGAAGCTGTAATCACATCCGTGTCCGGTAAATGGAGGACATAAGCACGCCCGGTCAACAAACTGAGATTGATTTGGTCCACAGTTGTTCCATCTTGGAAGAAATGAAAAGGAGCGTCTACATGCGTTCCGCTGTGAACACCCATATCTATCCGTGAGACATTAGCGTTAGACCCATCCTCAATTTTTCTAACCCTTTCAAGTTCAATTCTTGGATCTCCAGGCCAGGTGGTCAGCTCAGGTGAGATGGTCAGAGTAATATCATATGTGCGCATGGTTATTCTCCATAGAATGGTCTGCGGATCCGAAACCGGGTCATAATCAAAGTATATATGAGGGAATGGGAAAAAGCAACAAAATCAAATACCCATATCTTGATTTGATAATTACGTAAACCTTCATTTCCTGATTAGGGAATAAACCCTTGACTCTCCCCTTACGGGAGCTTGTATACTTCTATGTAAAGTTTATTGACATCAAATTCCAACTATGGAGAGTCGAATGCTCAAGATCGGAGAGTTCGCGAGAATCGGGCAAGTATCAATAAAGACCTTACGATATTACGACACAAAAGGTTTACTTGAACCCAGACAGATCGATCCAATAACTGGTTATCGTTATTACTCATTTGACCTGCTTCCCAGACTCAACCGCATCCTGGCTCTGAAGGAGCTGGGGCTTTCGCTTGAGTAAATCAACCAACTGCTCAACGATGATCTTACTGCTGAGCAGCTGCGCGGAATGTTGCGTTTAAAACAGGTTGAAATCCAACAACAGATGGTGGAAGAAAAGGAGAAACTGGCTCGCGTCGAAGCCCGTTCGAAGATGATAGAACAGGAGAATGAAATGGATAATTATGATATTGTGGTCAAGAAAGTAGAACCAATCTTAGCAGCAACTGTCAGGGATGTCATCCCCAGCTACCCTGAACAATGGCACCTCTGGGAAGAGCTCGAAACATTCTTAGCCCACCACCAGATCAAACCCCAAGGGGCTTGTTTTACAATTTACTATTCAGACGAACCAGATATCGACACAGAGGTTTGCGAACCATTGGCCAGCTCAATCCCCGAAGACTCAAAAATCAAAGAGCGTCTGCTTCCTGGCGTGGAAATGATGGCTACAGTGGTCCACAATGGTCCCTTTATTTCAATTAGCGAAGCTTATAAGGCAATCTTAATGTGGATCGCCGCCAATGATTACCAGATTAACGGTCCTGCCCGTGAGGTGTACCTGAAACCAGCCACGAATGGCAGCCAGACAGATTCGGAAACTGTTACAGAGATTCAATTTCCTATTGAA